>CAYXKO010000467.1:0-2369 GCA_964465435.1 uncultured Saprospiraceae bacterium
ATCATCCCCGCATTGTGCCTGATAAATTCTTCCGCCACGGGTATGGCCGACGTCAGCTGCGCGGTGTCGGGCGTCAGGTTTGCAAACTTGACCAGATCCGCAAGGTTCAACAGGGCGGTCAGTTCCTCAATACCACGGAAAGCAGGCTGATGTGCTTCCAGCAAGGTCCGGATCTCGCGGGTGGAGGATTCCCGGGCCGGGAGATAAAATCCCTCGGAGAGATAGGTCCTCAGTATGTCCGTGAGCCTGTCGTAGAAGACCTTCCACGCTCCTTTTTGCCACAACTTCTCCCTGTCCAGCTCTGCCAGGGCTTTCAGGGCCTTGTGATCCGCCGGTTCGGCCATCGCGTACTCGATCATTCCGGGCGTCCTTTGATCGGCCTTAAAAAGGAAATAAAGCAGCACCAGCATGACCAGGATAAACAACAATCCGGAGAGGGCATACCAGATAAAATCATCGGTGCCCTCCGTTTCCACGATATCCTTGATGGCCCTGAGTTGGTTTGTGCTATCCCGCACAAATTCGACGCGCAGGTCCAGGCGATTTACCTGCGCGGAATCGCCTTTGAAGTGTACCGTGTAATCGGGAATGGAATAACTGCCGCTGTCAAAAACCGTAAACAGGACATCCCGCTTAAACGATCCGTCGCCGGACTGCATCCAGGGCCTGACCTCGAGTATTTCCATCCAGCTCAGGGTATCCAGGATGTGGAAGGGATCTTTTTCAAAATCAGTCGAGTTTGCGTACTGATGCAAGGCCTGCTGGTCGCCGATCAGCATGGCGGTGGTGTCCAGGGCCTGGGTGAATCTCGCCTGTGCCTGGCCCAGGGCAGGCAATAACAGCAATACGAGGTATGTCAGGATCTTCATTTGGTTCACAACGCCCTCCTTTTGAAAAACTGGATCAGACTGCTCGTATAGGAAGAAGTCATATCGATCTGCAAAAAGTCTGCATGTGCCCTAAGGAATTTGGACCTTACCGATGCGATGTGCCTGTCCTGATTGTTGCGCATTTCCTTCATCAAGGATGGATCTGAGGTGTCGACCAGCAATTGCTCTCCGGTCTCCGAGTCCCGGAAGGGCAGAATGCCCAGCGGGGGCCAGGCATACTCGAGCGGGTCCAGGATCTGGAATCCGATGAGTTCGTGTCTTTTGGCAACGATCCGGAGGGTTGGTTCCGGTACCTCGTATTGAAAATCCGAGCAGACAAAGCAGATCGCCTTTTTGTGCATGACCCCGTTTAAAAACCGCAAGGGCTGCACCAATCCGGACTTTCTGACGCCGGGTCTGCGGACGAGCAGTTCGCGGATGATGCGCAAAATATGCTGGCGACCCTTTTTGGGCGGCATGTACAGCTCTACCTTATCTGAAAAAAGGATCAGTCCCACCTTGTCCTGATTCTGACTGGCAGAAAATGCGAGGACCGTTGCTAGCTCGGTGATATACTCCGACTTCTGATAATCACCGCTGCCAAAAAAAGTGGAGTCGCTGATATCGACCATGAGCATGATGGTCAGCTCCCTTTCCTCCTCGTACACTTTTACAAAGGGCTGGCCGGTGCGGGCAGTCACGTTCCAGTCAATGTGGCGCACATCGTCTCCGGACGCGTACTCCCTGACCTCGGAAAAAGACATGCCGCGGCCCTTGAAACTGGAGTGGTAGGCTCCGGAAAAAAGCTGGTTGCTGAGACTTTTGGTCTTGATCTCGATCCTGCGCACCCTGGATAATATTTCCTGCACTTCCATGTTCAGATGAGCTTTTTCAAGGGACCGTTTTTTCTGATGCGCGTACCAAACTTATGATAGGGTATCAGGATCCTGTACTCCCCATGCACCGGGTGCCATCGCGAGGAAAAACAGATCCCTGCAGGCAACAGGCACCAGTCGCTGAAAGAATCCGAGATGATGAACTCGTACAATCCCTTTCTGAGCGGATTGCATATTTGTGTTTTGACATCGTACAGGGTCATGTCGATGAAGGTCCTGTAGTCGCTGTTTTTTTCGAACAAATCATCCAGGCTGAAGGGTTCGTCCTGCCGGATGTCGTAATTTAAGGGACTTGCTGCTAGAACCTTGGTGTCCGGATCCGTGGAGAGAATGGATCCCGAAATAAAATAATCGGAATACCAGCCTGGGATAAAATCCAGGGTAAAGGACTCGTTGTGGTCTAGTGAATTCAGGGAGTGCAGGTAAATCTTGTCACTCCAGTCCTTCAGCAACTGCGCGACCCATTTATTGTAATTTCTGTTTTCGATCCAGACGTATCGAGAGTTTGCCTGGAGGCTCATGTGGGTCTCCGAGCGGCATTTGAATCCGGCAGTGCGGTGTAAGGCAAATTTCAGGTCGCTGCCCAGGCTATCCTCCTCTGATT
>CAYXKO010000468.1:0-2367 GCA_964465435.1 uncultured Saprospiraceae bacterium
TGCGGGGACTTTTCCACCAATCCGGACCTCTGGATCCGGAGCTACTACTGGCAATACGAATGCTACAACCGCTCAGGCAGGCAAAAGGAAGCTCAAAGCCTGCTGGGCAACATCAGCAAGACCATGCAGATCCTGCCCGTGTCCCAGTCCTATCTCGATGCCATGCTGTACTACAAGGGAGAAATCTCCGAGAAGGACCTGGTCGATCTGACCAAGCTGCCCGCATCCAGCCACGAGGCCGAAGACTGGCTTGTGCGGGCTTATGCCGTGGGCGTAAAAAATCTCCTCCAAAACAAGAACGAGGAGGCCATTCGCGTATTCAAGACCATTATATCCACCGGATACTGGAATCAGCTGCCCTATCTGGCTACCGAAGGAGAGCTGGCCCGGCTCGGAGGCGTGGAGATCAAGGAACCCGAAGTGATCGAACTCAACACCCAGGACAAGAAGAGACCGGTCAAGTTCTGATCGGATCCTTTGCCCGTTTGGGCGGATTTAATGATCATTTAATCGGGAAAACCGGTTGAAGTTGAACTTTGTATTTGGCAATTTAGTTGGTTAGGCAAAACGAAGTTCTATGAAAAACGAAAATGTACTCAAACCCCTGTCCGGCTGGGGCCCCCTCATTCTGGCCCTGGTCCTGCCTTTCAGCTTTTTTCTACTCCGACATCCCGTATTTTGGGTGACCGGCGGGCTGCTTTGGCTCTTGCTGTTGTCCGGATTCATCATCGTCAACCCCAATTTCTCCAAGGTGCTCATCCTGTTTGGAAAATACGTGGGGACCATCCGCGAGGACGGATTTTTCTGGGCAAACCCCTTCCTGGTAAAAAAGGGGATCTCCCTGCGAGCCAACAACTTTGACAGCGAAAGGCTTAAGGTCAACGACAAGAGAGGCAACCCCATCCAGATCTCCATCATCCTGGTCTGGAGGGTGCGCGATACCTTCAAGGCAGCCTTTGAGGTGGAAGATCTGTACAACTTTGTAAAAGTCCAGTCAGATTCGGCCGTCCGCAAACTGGCCGGCCAGTACGCTTACGACCACGTGGACGACCACGACGAGGTGACCCTGAGGTCCTCCAGCGAAGAGGTCAACGAGACGCTGGAGCGCGAGCTTCAGGAAAGGCTGGAGATCGCCGGCATCGAGGTCATGGAAGCGAGGATCGGCTACCTGGCCTACGCTCCCGAGATCGCAGCCGCCATGCTCAAGAGACAACAGGCTGAGGCCATCGTTTCTGCCCGGTACAAGATCGTGGAGGGTGCCGTCGGTATGGTGGAGAATGCCCTGAATCAGCTCAAGGAACGCGGCATTGCCGAATTTGACGACCGCGAGAAATCCCGGATCGTGGGCAATCTGATGGTGGTCCTCTGCTCCGACAAGGAGACCAGCCCGGTGATCGACATGAATGCCTGATGAGGCGGAAGCCGATTTCACCATTTTGTTGGCCTCATTCATCAGGAAAAATCATCATTTGATGTATTGTCCAAAAAACCGTGTTTTGATGCACTTATCTTTGAATTGTAAATACGGGACTGGATAACCCGAATTTTTCATCAAGATTGAGTTTAAGTTAAGGATAAGAAAGGGCTTCGGACGAAGCCCTTTTTTTTTGCCCCTCCCCGGACCCGATCGGGGAGGAGGGAATGCGCCATCGAATCCCTATATTTGCATTCCATCAAACAATCAAACCATGGCCTACATCAACTGGATCGCAGTACTCATTTCCCTGGCAGCAAGTCTGATCCTCGCCTATGTCTGGTACGGGACCGGCTGGATCCAAAGGAGCGGCGGGCAGGACACCCGCGAGTCCGCCCCTGCGTTTGATGCCGGCAAGACGATCCAGCTCGCCGGATGGCTGGTGGTCATGATCCTGGTCCTGCACCTGCAGATGATCGTGTCAGAGCGAAGCGGCATCACCGACGGGCTCAAGTTCGGCTTTATGTGCGCCGTAGGTTACTCCGTGACGGCCCTGGGCATCACCGGTCAGTCCAAGGGCAATAACGCCCGGGGCATGCTGCTCGATGCCGCCTTCATGGTCCTGGCCATGGCGGTCAGCGGTGCCGTGATCGGGAGCATGATGACCCGCGCGTGAACCAGTGGTCAAGCCGCGAAAAGGCTGCCATGGGGGTCTTTGTTTTGTCTGATCGCTAAAATATGATCTATTCCAGCAGGACATTATTTTCATTTTGGCTTGCCCTTCTGGCAGGTCTGGGTTGCAGCCGGAGCGCCATGGCCCAGTTTTCGGTGGGTATCCGTGCCGGAGGCCACATATCGAGATATCTGTTTTCGGACCCCTTGTTTGAAGAGGCTGTCCAGTACCGGGGATACATCCAGGCTGCCCTGCCTGTGGAGCTAAAATTGACGGAGAG
>CAYXKO010000469.1:0-2366 GCA_964465435.1 uncultured Saprospiraceae bacterium
CCCCGGATGTATGCTTTGGACGGATCGATCCCGAGCTCCAGCCTCTGGTAGATCAGGTCGTAGTTTTGGGTCTTTGGATTTGCCCGGTGCGCAAGAATCTGAGCGTATTTCTTGCTTTCCAGATGGGACAGATGGATTTCATCTTTGCAAATCGGTACATCTATGCCATTCTGTCCGGAAATTTTGCCTGCAAGGACAGAGATCCACACAATCATGTAAAATTTGTTCATCATGAACATTTTTATGATTTTGTTCTAAAGGTAAAGTTATGATTTTTAGGAGAGTGTTCAAGCAATTTGTACGATGGATTGAAGTGTTTCCATTTTGTTGAGACTGCTTATTGATCAGAATCGTAAATTGGATTACAGATTTATTTTTTTGAACTGCAGAAAATACTATATTTGCATACCAGGCTCTGACAGAGCTTGTACTTGCAGATTATTTTATCTGCGCTGTTTAATTTGAATCCAGGCCCTTTGGCAAATCGGATTTCAATGGAATGTTGCTGTATCGGTTGATACAGTTTTTGCTGGTAAAAAAATTGAATTATGAAAACTGCACTGATTGGTTTCGGGCGGGCAGGTAAGGCTGTGGCGTCTGTGATCCTTGCGAATCCCAATTTCAGCCTGGAATGGGTGCTGCGCAACCGGCCTCTTTTGGAAGGTCGAAAAGCATCCGAAATTTTGGGCATTGATTCGGAAGATCCCGCAGTCATATTTTCCCTGACGGAGCATGAAATCGGAAAGATAATGGACGACCATCCGGTAGATCTCATCATTGATTTTTCATCGGTGGAGGGTATTTATCGCTATGGTCAGGCTGCTGCTGACCGGGGCATCCGGATCATTTCTGCCATCTCGCATTATGGGGAGACCGAGAAAAAGTTTTTGAGAGAATTGTCTAAAAGTACAGTGGTTTTTTGGTCTCCCAACATAACACTGGGCATCAATTATCTGATGTTTGCCTCGAGATTTTTACAAAAGATTGCTCCCTGGGTAGATATTGAGATCATAGAGCAACACTTCAAGGCCAAGGAAGGGGTTTCTGGCACGGCGGTAAAACTGGCGGAGGCATTGGACGTTGAGCCTTCGGATATCAATGTGGTGCGCGCAGGAGGCATCGTGGGAAAGCATGAGGTGATCTTTGGATTTCCTTTCCAGACAGTGCGACTCATACACGAATCCATATCGAGGGAAGCTTTTGGCAACGGCGCCATATTTGCTGCAGAAAATCTCCGCAACAAACCGCCCGGATATTACAAGTTCGAAGACCTGTTGCTGCCGTATTTTTCAAACTGATCTGCAGATCAAATTTCTGCGATCAGAAGGGAGACTTGTATTCCGGATTGAGCAAAAATTCCTCGTCGGTCAGCGTTTTGAGAAAGGCGACCAGGTCTGCCTTGTCCTGAGCGTTCAGACCCAGTCCTCCCGGCTGAAGGTTGTACTGCATCAGGGGATCCACCGTGGGCGACTGCCTGACATTGGAATTGTAAAAGTCCACCACTTCTTCCAGCGTGTTGAATCTGCCATCGTGCATGTAGGGGAAAGTGAGGGCTACATTGCGCAAGGAAGGAACCTTGAATTTTGCCCGGTCGCCGGGCAGTTTGGTGACTTCCTGACGGCCCGGATCCTTTTGCAATTCCAGCGGGTTGAGGCCATTGTTCATGTATTCGTCATTGGTAAAATTAAATCCGCCATGGCAATGGAAACACTCGGCTCCTTTCTTTACACCGGAAGGATCAAATTCGGTGAAGAACAGTTTACGGCCCCGTTCTTCCTGGTCGGACAGCGTCAGTTCGCCGCGCCTCCACCGGTCGAATCTGGAGTTGTTGGAGATCATGATAAATTCAAATTGCTCAATGGCCTTGCCGATCCGCTCTGTGGTGATCTCGTCATCACCAAACGCACGAATGAACTGGTCCCTGTATTTTTTATCGGCTTTCAGTTTGGAGACGACCGCATCGAGGGTTTCATTCATTTCCAGAGGATCCTGGATGGGCCTCAGTGCCTGGTCCCTGGCAGAGGGGGAGCGTCCGTCCCAGAACATGCCATTGGCATGCCAGGCCAGATTCATGACCGGCATGGCCTGTCTTTTGCCGGGCTGGGCTTCCACGCCCAGACTGAAGCGGAGGCTGTCTGAAAATGCGTGCTCCTGTCTGTGACAGTCTGCGCAGGCTTGTTTGTTGCCCTTTGAAAGTTTTTTCTCGTAGAAGAGCATTCTTCCCAGTTGCACCCCGGCGACGGTAGGCACATTGTCCGCCGGTAATTCCGGATCCGGAAAATCGCGCAACAAAATCGATTGATAGGGCGTAGGATCGTATACGGCAGGATCTTCATCGTTTTCGCGCACGCAGGCAACTCCAATTG
>CAYXKO010000470.1:0-2366 GCA_964465435.1 uncultured Saprospiraceae bacterium
CTATCCAACTGTCAGTTCCATGCACAACAGCACATTGAAAGTCAGGATGAACAGCAAAGTCTCCGCCATATCCTCCGTGGATGGTGAATTTTTTACCTCCGTCCGTCGATTTAAAAATGGAACCGGTGCCTGTGATCAGATGGTCTGCATTGGATGGGGATGCCATGATGGCGAGGTCGTAAAAGCCTTGCCAGTTGTCCATGGGAAAATCCGGAGAATTGTAACCATCATAACTTCCCCTGGCTGCAAGGGTCCAGCTTTCGCCTTCGTTGTCACTTCTCATTAAATGCGGTCCCCTCTCCTGGGTAAGGATGATTGCATAGATGCGTTTTGGGTCTGCAGGCGTGACCGCTATCCGGCCTCCTCCATCCTTTAATGAATGCCAGCCTGTGTTCTTTAAGGTAAAACTTTTACCTGCATTGGTGGATTTGACAGGTTCGTAATATCCTCCGGAGGAATTATACCTGAGTGCGTAAATTATTTGGCCATTGACAGGGTTGGATTTCAGATCGCAGCTGGGCTGAGCAAATATCTGGGTCCAGTCTTTTCCTGAATTTTCAGACCGGAATAATCCCTTCGTGGTCGCAGCCAGAACGATATTGGGATTGCTCGACGATATTTCCAGGTCGTGGACCCAAAGGTCCTGCGAGGTGTAGACGTTGGTCCAGCTGCTTCCTCCATCCGTAGACCTCCGGATGGCACCCTGGATTCCAAGGAATATCGTGTCCGGGCTGTTGGGGTGTATGGCCAAAGCCTTAGTCTGAAGATTGTATTCCTTTCCGATCTGGATCCAGTTTAATCCCTTGTCCAGACTTTTGTATAATCCTCCGGTTTCAGATGCAGCAACGAGAATGTTGGGATTGCTTTTGCATAGGTCAAGGGCATAGACATTGACTTGCCAGGGACAGGGAGTTCCCGGATTTTCCAGCCAGAAAGTTTCCATTTCGACAGGAGTCCATTGATTTAACTGGCTCCTGAGATTCCCGTGTAAATTTGATGATTTTTGTCTTTCGATTTTGAATGGATCATTTTTGACAATGTAAGCCGCTTCATCGGTGTTAAAGCGGTTTGTCATGATCAAACGCTTATAATACCGGGTGTATTCGTTTTTTGTCAAAGGGATATTGCTGTGGAAATCCCTGAAGGCTGAATCCAGTCTGACCAGGTTGACCGGATCTTCATACAATAGACCAGCCCAGCCGGGCATGTTTTGTTTTCGGATAGGCTTCAGCAAATCAGGAGCATCCTGTGCGCCGATGGTCGACAGGGCAGTGATCAGACCCATGGCCATGGTCAGTATGTTGAGGGCAATCCGCGGTGTTGAATTTTTCATTTCGTTAATCAGTTTTCTGTTTTCCAAACTTCCTGATACAATTGATTTTTGACTTTTTTAATTTCTTCCCTGGTTTTGATGAGCTCGCTGATTTCTGCGGGATCCTTGCATTCTGCGATTTGGCTGTCCAGGTTATTCAGGACCTTGTTGAATTTTCTGTACTTCAGGTGCTTGATGACCGCTTCAATTTCGTCATCCGTAAAATCCGTCCCGGTGGGTTTTTTGTTTAAGTATACCCCATATTTATTCTCCCAGTTGTCACTGTACACGTAAGGGAAACTGCTGCATTCAATGGCCAGGGTGGATACTTGTTTCAACGGGTGGTTCAGAAAATAATTAAAATTGATGTTTTCATTTTTCTGCAACTTAACTATGACATCGTGGATCAGCATGGCATAAAACGGATTGTCGAAGTATTCGAGGATGTCCAGTATATTCTCAATGATAAAGCTGCCAGTTGTGTAAGAAGAATTTTTCCAGGGTCTGTCAAAAGCCAGGAGGATCATTTTGATTAATTCCTTTTCCTGGAGTTCGTCCCCTTGCTGCAAATATTTTTGATTTTGATCCTTGAAGCTTATTTCAGCTGATTGTTCCTGCAGGATCTGTTCGTCATTTTGGATTGCTTTTTTCTTCTCGTTGAAGGTCCGCGTTTTCAGGTTCTCTCGAATGAGCTTGTTGCAGCTTTCAATTAAGGTAGATTCAGGAATGGACAATTCCTTGGCAGTGCTTTGGATGTAAACAGATCTCTTGATGGGATCCTCAATTTTTGAAATGACCCCAACTATATCCTGCACGAGTGCCGACCTTTTCACCGGATCTTTCCGCGATTCTTCGTGCAGGATCTTTATTTTAAAAAGGATAAAGTCGCGGACTTCTTTTTTAAGAAATTCGAGAAATCCTTCCTGGCCCACTTTTCTGATGTAGCTGTCCGGATCGTCATTGCCGGGGATCAGTGCCAGGTAAACATTCATTCCTTCTTTTACAATGAGCTCAATACCTCTTTCTGCAGCTTTTATTCCTGCCGGGTCTCCAT
>CAYXKO010000471.1:0-2359 GCA_964465435.1 uncultured Saprospiraceae bacterium
ACGAACTGGACGGTGCCGGATTGGACCTGATCCTGGCAGAACTCCTGCCGGAAAAAGGCCTGGGTCTCGCGATCAACGACCGGCTGCGTAGGGCGGTGGAGAGGTAACCGGAATGCGAGACAATTGTGTCTCTCTGGTGCGGTACCGGATGAAATGGAGAATGCTTAGAGATTAACCCACCTGCTGATATTTGTTAATATTCTCGTGGTTTTGAGTGGAATTTTTATCTTTACCTGAGAGACCAAATAAAATCCGGGTATTATGACGTACCTCGATGGAGGCGTTATCCGGGAATTTGTAAATCATTTCATTCTACTCCCATGAAAAACATCCTTTGTTTATTGGTTTTATCCTCACTTTGGGTCAGTGTAAAAGCTCAGAAACCCTGCGATCCACCCGCTGCAGATTTTCCATCAAATGCCTCGGTATTATGCGACATCAGACTGCTGAATGGATATTGCTGTAAGAATACGGATTATTCCAATCCAACCGGTTGCAGCCCGCTCTGTCCGTCCGGCGGTGCACCCCATAACACAGGATGGTGGGCCTTTGCCGGTCGCAAAGGTGAATTTATGATCAGTTTCACATTTTCGAATTGTTCAGTAAATGGTACCGGAGTGCAAATGGGGATCTGGGGTGATCCATATTGCGATGAATCGATCGTATGCAGCCCCGCCTGTAATGGCCCCGGCACGTATACCATGACCGGAATCCTACCCCAGACAAAGGCTTATTATTTATTTGTGGATGGTTGCAGCGGGGATGTATGTGATTTTTGCATCAGCGTACAATTCATGAGCTCGGATAGTCTGAACATGGAAATTAAAGAGATTAGCGGACCGAGGGTCCAATGTGCATCCAATTGTCCCATTAAGTATACAGTGTCCGGTATTTCTGCCATTGATCCATCTTATATCTGGGAACTCGATGGAAAATTTATACCCGACTTGGACAGCAGCGTTAACATTGATTTTTATCAGAGCGGGATCTATGAATTATGTGCCACGGCATTTATAGGCGACATAAACAAAGGAGAGTTTTGTGCCAAATCTGCCAGGTATTGCATACAAATCGAAGTGAAACCACCGGAGGTTTACCAGGGTCCGGACCGTACATTGTGCCCATTGAGTCTACCTTTTTTTTGGTATAATTTGCCCATCACCCAATCGGGCAGCTATCGTAGAACTTTTTTTTCGAGGTCAGACTGTTGCGAGTTTGATTCAGTGGTTTATTTCAGGGTGGAAGACGATTCAGACTGGCCGATCTATCAGGATATTTTATGTGATTCTCTGGATTACTATCTGGATACCCTTACCCAGGAAAAACATTTTAACTGCCTGGCCAGAGAAAGGAAAAGTTTTGGAATAAAGAGCTCGCGCTCGGAATGTGATTCGAGTTATATGATCAGATTGGTGAAGCCGGAATATTCCGTTCGATTCTTTTTGGAGTGTACAGAGTGGGGCAATTTCATCAGGACGGAAATTAAGGACAAGACCCGGAAATGCGGGGACAGGGTATTTCTGCCCGAGTTCAGTTACAAGTGGTTTGACTCCCGGGATTCCCTCCGTAGAAGTTTGAGTGATTCAGGAAGCTTAAGCTTGAACAAACCCGGACACTATTGTCTTGAACTGAATGTGTTGGGCCGTTTGGGTTCTGTACAAAAGACCTGCTCTTTTACCTATTGCGAAAACCTGGATGAGCGATATTTTTATCCATATCGCCTCTGTCCCATCGGAAGCAAAGTGGCTATAGCCGGGAAGTCCAATGTTTATGTACTCGATAGCCTGAGTCCACCTTATCTGAAATCGTATCAATGGACCGTACAGGGTGGAAGGATTATCAATTCCGGAGGTCAGACTTCCGCTGAATTCGCCAAAATCATGTGGGATTCCAGTGTGACCGAAGGCAGGGTTTGTTATCACTATGAGACCGGCTGTGGAATCAGCGATACCTGTTGTCTCCATCTGACGGTGCTTACAGGTAGTTCTGATCCTGTAGCTCATCCGCCCTTTCTGGTCATGCCCAATCCGCTGCAGGAGATGCAGGTGTTGTATATCCAGACTGAAATGGATTTTAGTGGTGTCGAAATCAGAAATGTGCATGGAGAGCTCATGTGCCAAAAAATGACTGTCTCTAAACAGGGGGATCATTTCTACAGATTGGATTTGCAGAATCGGCTACCCAATGGTTTATACTTTGTGTTGTTAAAATGGGATCGTGGTTATGCATCCCAGAAATTGATTGTTTTACGGTAATAATCTTGGATTGAAAATCACACCTGTCCAAAATAATTTATGTAATTTTACTTTCCCACTTTTTGTCGCACGACCGACCGATCCTAGCCTTTGGCTTGGCGGAG
>CAYXKO010000472.1:0-2344 GCA_964465435.1 uncultured Saprospiraceae bacterium
CTGTACATAAGGCAACCTTCCAAAATATTCTCCCGCGCGATTCAACTTTACCATGCTGTCACGGGCCAGGGTGGCATGCTCAGGCAACAGCTTTTCCTTTTTCTGAGCAGTGGTCAGGATTCCGACACCCAAAGGTTTGGTAAGGAAAAGCTTTGCTCCCGGCAAGGCCCCTCCATTCCTTTTTAAATGCTCAGTTTTTACAATGCCGGTTACGGCCAGGCCGAATATGGGCTCAGGGCTATCGATGCTATGCCCTCCGGCTAGCGGGATACCCGCTTCCGCACAAGCACGACGGCCTCCTTCCACGACCAGATTTGCAACTTCTGCAGGTATGGTATTGACCGGCCATCCCAGCACTGCAATGGCCATCAGAGGGGTTCCCCCCATGGCGTAAATGTCACTGATTGCATTGACCGAAGCGATACGCCCGAAATCCATGGGGTCATCCACCACAGGCATAAAGAAGTCCGTAGTGCTAACCACGGCGGTCCCATTGCCCAGGTCAAATACAGCAGCATCATCGCGCTCTTCATTGCCGACCAGAAGATTGGGGTGCCGGATATTTTCTGATTGATGATGCAGGATCTTGTCCAGTACGCCGGGTGCAATTTTACAACCGCATCCGGCACCATGGCTATATTGGGTAAGCTTGTATTCAGATATCTTATTTTGCTCCATAATTGATAAATAGCATTTGGCCTTTAAAATTCCAATTTATAGGAATGAAGTGATTGGCCGGATTGAGTGGTAAAAATATAAATGCCTTTCAAATTGTTTTCCAAAAGGATATAGTGATCGTTTTTTCCAAAGCGGATCTCTCTTCCGGTTATATCCGTAAGAGACCAGCTTTTCAGCAATTCTTCAGATTCTATCGCATACCCGTTTTGTGTTTTTTTGATCAGTATATTCTCCCGGCCCTGAGCGTCAGTGATTGCTGAATGAGCAGGGAGTTTTGCCTTTTTAAAACGAATGCTGTTGTCATTTGCATCCTGCCAACACAGATAAAAGGTTCCGGCTTTAAAAGCAATATCCGCTGAGGCCTGGTTGCCGGTAATATCCTGATTGATTCGTATTGTATTGGTGGCGGCCAGATTCACATTTCCTCCTGTAAACCAGGTAAAAAATACGTCCATGCCGGAAAGTGATTCGTTCCAGCAAAGACCTACGGTATCCCGGTTGCCTGAAATTCTTGGATAAAACTGGGCCTGGTTTCGACCCTGTGCGTGGATCAGTGAATAAAATTGATTGATTTTTCCGGTATTAAGATCCAGGCGAGCGTAATAAGCCCTGGAAGATCCGGTTCTGCCGCTGGTCCATACGGTATGCAATGAGGACTCATCAAAAAATCCATCACCTCCTGTTGAGGGACAACTTTGAAGAAACCAATCGGAAGTATCCAACTCTGCAACCAGCTTGTAGTTTTCGCCACGATCAAAAGAAACGGCAGCGGTCATGTTTCTTATGTTGTTTCGGTTGTTTCTAAACAATACGGCGATTCGGTCTCCATCCGTCTCCATCCCGACCGGGCAACAATCGCAAGCCTCTCCGACCGAGCTGTCAACCACTTCGCGGAATGGGTCAAAACTATTGCCAAAATCATTGGAACGCATGCTTACATAGGCAGGCTCTGACCAATCTTCATTGAATCGCATATAGCTGACTATGGGTTGCTGATCGCCGCCAATCGCGACACCCGGGAAACGGCACAGGAAACCCCTGGGCCTGACTATTTCTATCGGATCGGAAAATGTCAATCCAAAATCTTCTGACCGCAAGAGGTATATGCTTCCCGTATCTGCGGGATCCGCTTTAAAAACAATATAAACCCTATTGTCTCTTCCTGCGATTTCAGTACTGGCCCATGTTGAAATGAAAGCTTTCTTTTGTCCCATATTTGGGTTAAAAACATAAGTGATGCTATCTCCCTGCCACAAGGCATAATGAATGGTCTGGGTGCGCTCATTTCCCCATAGCAGGATGCCGCGCTCTGAATCCAAGGAGACCAATCTGGTACGGATGTTGCTCCCGGAGATTCCGGTCGGGATTTTCCATTCCTTGCTCCAGGTCAATGATTGTGCAAAAGAGGGAAGACTTAAGAGCAGCAATCCCCACATAAGGGATTTTGAAAGGTGAGCTTTGAACATGATCTGATAAATTAGCTTGACAGACAATAAGGAGTAAAGATAGCTTTTAGCCCATCAACAACTAAGTCCTCGGGGCCCTAAAAGATTTATGGATCTACTTTTAATTTAAGATCAATCAGCTTTTCGGCAATTTGAACGGGAGTTGATTCATCGCATTCCAGTATATAGAGTTTTCCCCGATTCATGGCATCCAGGGAGAT
>CAYXKO010000473.1:0-2325 GCA_964465435.1 uncultured Saprospiraceae bacterium
GCCCCTGGGGATCCGGGTGTTTTGCGATGTATCCGACATGGCCTATGCACAAAAGGCAGCGGCTCTGCAACCCGATGCCCTGATCGCTGTCAACAGCGAAGCCGGCGGCCATTGCGGGAGCATTCCGGCCTCCGAATTTGTCCCTGCTCTGGTAAAAGCTTTTCCCGGCATGCCCATCATCAGTGCAGGAGGTGTGGGGGACTATGCCAGCATGCAGAAAATGCTTGCCCTGGGCGCCTGTGGCGTATCCGTTGGCACGCCCTTCATAGCCACGGATGAATCTCCCGTAAGTATGGATTACAAGATGGCCTGCGTACAACACTCCTCAATGGACATCGTCCTCACCACCAAACTGAGCGGAGTGCCCTGCACGGTCATCAACACGCCCTATGTCCAAAAAATAGGCACCCGGCAAAACTGGCTGGAATCGCTGCTCAGCAAAAACAGGACGCTGAAAAAATGGGCCAAGATCCTCATCTACAAAAGAGGCATGAACAAGCTGGCCAAAGCCGCCTTTTCGGCCACCTACCAAAACGTCTGGTGTGCCGGACCAACCGTGGATTACATCGACAAGATCAGGCCGGTCAGGGAGGTGGTGGAGCGGATCACCCGGGCCGCAGGCTGATCCAACGATCATTTTCCCATTCACTCCCCCATCGCCAGGAAAAATTTCTTTTTTATTGGCATTCCCTTCCGGATCTTGCAGGGATCAGCATTGGATTTTCTGTAAAATCGACCTCATTCATTACATTTGTCAACCAATACTGTTCCACTACATCAATGACCTCTGGTCAAATCAACTTTATGCAAAAATCATTTTTACTTTTTCTCCTGACCGTTCTGTGCCTGCGCACGGATGCGCAGCGCAAATTTGACCTCTCGATCAATTTTGACGGAAGGCTCCGCGAGTTTATTGTATCCGTGCCCACCACCCCGCCTCCCACGGGCGGATATCCCGTGGTGATGATGATGCACGGCACCAGCGGAGACAAGGATGTTTTTTACAATGCCGTTGGTTGGAAAGAGCTGGGAGAAAAGGAAAACTTTGTCACCGTCTTTCCATCATCGCTGCGCTGGTGCTACGACGACGAGGGCGTCACGGTGCGCAACACCAAATTTGTGAATGGCGACCTGCTCGACCAGATCTGCCCTTCCGATACCCAGAACCTGGTCAGCGACGTGCGCTTCTTCAGAAGGGTCCTCCAATTGCTGCAGGATACGCTGCCGGTCAATTCTGAAAAAATATTCTGCAGCGGCTTTTCCAACGGGAGTGTCATGGCCTTCAAGAACGCGATGGAGGCCGGCGATCTCTTTAAGGCGGTAGGCTCCACCGGTGCCGGATTACATCCCCTGGATTCCACCGATCCCGTAAACAGGGTTCCCACCTGGATGATGATCGGCAATCTCGACGACCGCTTTATCAAACCGCCCTACACGGAAATTCCTTTTGGAGATGATTCTTCCATCTACTATTTCAACCGGCTTATCTCCAGAACCCTGGCCTGTCAGGGACTCGCACCCGTTTTTATCAAGGACTCCACCCCGCTGACAAAAACCTATCTATACAATGTCTGCCTGCCCGGCATAAGCTGCAAACCCTTTTTGTTCACCATCATCAAAGGCCTGTACCATCAGTATCCCAATGGTGTCAACCATCCGGTGAATGCCCCCGTAATTTTCTGGCAATTTTTCAACAATCCTCCGGATGTGATCATATCCACCCGGGATCCGGAACCGCATGAAAACGCGATCCAGTGTTTCCCCAATCCCGCCTCAGATCAGATGCACGTGGTGATTGAAAATTTCAGCAGAAAAGCCGAACTCACGCTGTACGACAATCTGGGTGCGAAAATCCTGCAAAGAACCATCGGTCAGGACCGATTCGACCTCAGGAAATCAGAAACCGGTGCGGGCATTTTTCTGCTGCAGGTGGAAAGCGGAGGCAGAATTTATTCAAAACGAATCTGCTTCAGGTAAATACTTGTTGCAGGTGAAAATTCCCTACGGATCCCATGGAAATGAATCGAAAAAAATCCATTTGAATCCATCGATCCGAATTTAAAAAATGAATTCCTTTCCACCATTCAATTGAACATTCAGTAAAAGCCAACATGGATCCCAATCAAATTCTGACCGATGCCTATCCACCCCGGGAGATCGCACACCGCGTGGAAGAACTGGGCGTGACCAAAGCCAGATTGTCTGCCCTCAGCATATTGGTGCTGGCGATCCTGGCAGGAGCATTCATCAGCATGGGCGCCGCTTTTTACATGCTGGTGTCCACCGGCAGCACAGCCGGCTTTGGGCTGACCAGACTGGCCGGAG
>CAYXKO010000474.1:0-2321 GCA_964465435.1 uncultured Saprospiraceae bacterium
ATCCTGGGATGGGCGCCCTTGTGCTGGCGCATGTCGATCAGCTCAGCCGCAGTACGGATCGCACAGAAGGCCGCCTCAATGACGTCCTCCGGCTCTCCGGCAAAAGTGAAGACCGTCCTGTTTGTGCTGGCACCCGGGTCTACATGGAGAAGCTTGACACCCGGACAGGATTCCACAGCTTTGGAGATTGCGTCCAGCACTGATTGGCTTCTGCCTTCGCTGAAGTTTGGAACACACTCTATTATGCGCATTGCTTTCATGGGTTTTGTCTTAGATTTGCAAAAGTATCCATTCCATTCTAATGCCCCGTCATATTTTGCACTCCCTTCTGATCGGTATCCTATGCCTTTCCGTCAGGATACTGATGGGCCAAAGCATTCAGGTTTCTCCTGAATTGAATATGAGAAATGATTTTGCGTATTTTATCATACCCTGGTCCAACAGCTGCGGCCTGATCAGGGACAAATCCTATCGCATCACCCTGCAAAATCTGAAAGAGGATTTCAGCTGGACCCAGGAAAAGGATCTGGAACTCAAAGGGAAAAGATGGAAGATCCTCGATGCCTTTCCCCACGGTCAGGGCCTGGGTGTCGCCTATCTGTCGCGTCTGGAAGAAAGGACCGCATTCATCTATTCTCTTTTTGATCAGTATGGCAACCCCCTGGAGGACTGGGTCCCCGATCTGGGCATGGACCCCGATCTGCAGGCAGAGGTAAACCTGATCAGCTCCGAGGACAAGTCCTGGATCTCAGCAGGTCTGAAAGACAAGGATGGCAACCGGAGCATCCTTATATTCAATCGCTTTGTCCGGGATTCCTTTCTCTGTAAACCCTCCCGGACGCTTTTCAACTTTGATGATTATTATGCCGGTTATGCCGCCCTGAGCAACCGGGGTGAATTGTATCTGGCAGGGACCGAACGCGCCAAATCCAGAAAAAGGCAACAAACCTCCGTGAAGATCCAGGGAATCAATTCCAGGGGGATAAGGACCACGGATCATACAACGCTTGTGGACGGAAAGGACCTGTACGAGATCGATATTGCCGTGGATAATGCTCATGACAGGCTGATCATGGCAGGTCTGTACAATGAATATGGAGATTCTGCTCCTTCAGGTTATCTGTATGAAAACATCACACAGGGAGGCGGCCTGCAGCTGATTCCCTTTGACAAGGAATTGCTGAAATCCTGGGGTTTTAAAGGCAAGGATGCCTTGCAGAACCAGTTTACCATGTCTTTGAGGAATCTGCATTTTAAGGAAGACGGCAGCCTCGTGGTCTTTTTTGAGAACAGCAAGGAATTAATGCGCAGACCCTATTTTAACAATTCCCTGGACCCTGCCGGTCTGGGGGGGATGCGATGGATCGATTATTACTACGACGACATCTTTGTTTTGTCGGTGGACAGAAATGGCCAGAAACAATGGGAAAACATCCTGAGAAAAAAACAATTTTCCCAGGATGATCAGGGCCAGTTCTCTTCTTTTTTCATAATCAGGAATGCCACTTTTCTAAGGATTCTGTTTAACGATGAGATCAAAAACGAATCTACGGTAAGCGAATATATTCTTTTGCCCGATGGCCGGAACTACCGAAAAAGCATTCTCAATACCGGTTCGGCAGGTCTCAACCTCAGGATCCAGGACGCCATCCAGACCGGTCCGGCGAGCCTTTGGGTGCCCAGCGAGAGCAACGGCAAGATGGTTTTGGTTCGCATGGATATTTGATATTTAGAGCAATATACATTAAAATAATAAATTTATTTGCTGCTTGCTTCCGTATTTTAAGACTGCGCTTATCTTTGCAGTCCTCTTTAAAAAGGGAGCTTAGCTCAGCTGGTTCAGAGCATCTGCCTTACAAGCAGAGGGTCACTGGTTCGAACCCAGTAGCTCCCACAACAAAAGCCTCGCAATTCCTGCGGGGCTTTTTTTATGCATTGCGGAAAGCTGGCTGTGAGTCGTCCTGTTACAGGTTAAAATGTCAGCTCCTCAAACCGGCGGGCTACGCCAGGTCATAGGATAAGAATCATCCTTCCGGTCAGGCCGTGTAGAAGAGGCATTGGTTATTCCTGTCCGGTTTTTATGATGGTACATGAAAATACTACATTCGGAAGATTCAGTGGGATCTTACTCCGGCTCATCCTCAAAATCCGCTCCCGGCAATTCAAGTGCCTTGACTTCCTGGATGGCGCTGCCAGCAATGCCGCGCACGGAGCCATACATATCGATCGTGTTGGTGATCACCTTTTCAATTTGCTTTTCTCTTTCTTTCCAGATCCTTTGCATGGACCGTTTCTCGCTTTCCAGAGCGTTTTTCATGGCC
>CAYXKO010000475.1:0-2319 GCA_964465435.1 uncultured Saprospiraceae bacterium
TGGGTGATCCAGTTTTTTGTTCCATTCAGGATCCAGTAATCTCCATCCTGGCTGGCCTGGCATTGCATTCGGATGGCATCGGATCCGATGTTGGCCTCGGTCAGCCCCCAGGCGCCGATCCATTGGCCGGTGGCCAGAAGGGGTAAGTATTTTTTCTTTTGCTCTTCGTTGCCAAAGTAAAGGATGTGGCCTGTGCACAGGGAGTTGTGCGCAGCTACTGAAAGTCCGATCGAACTGCACACTTTCGCGATTTCTTCGATGACCGTGATGTACTCCTGATAGCCTAGTCCGGCACCTCCGTATTCTTCCGGGACCAGGACCCCCAGATAACCCTGCTCGCCCAGTGCGTGCATCAGGTCTATCGGAAAGTGCTGGGCTTCATCCCATTCCATGACATGGGGGCGAATGTTCTGTTCTGCAAAATCCCTGACGCTTTTCTTGATCAGTTCCAGATTGTCTCCATTGTGTATGGGCATGTATAAAATTTTCGCAAAAATAGGCTTTAGACCGTATTTCACCAACATTCATTCTGGTCTTCTTTAAGCCGGAATAGCTCTGTTTTGGGTATTTGCCGGAATGTGCTAATGGCCCTTGTCTCCTGGGTTATCCCTTCTGACTCCCGTAAATGAAGTTTTAATGTGGCGATCTTGGGATGTGATGTCAAAAGCTTGACACCTCGCCACTGCCCAGTTTATTGGTCTGCAGCTTGGGTGATCCTTTGTAAAACACATCGCCACTCCCCATGAGGTTGATCAATAGATTATCGGTACAGTTTACCCGGACTGATCCGGAGCCTACCAGATTGACAACGCCCGATTTGCATTCTGTATCCTGCAGTTCGACGTCACCACTGCCTTCCAGCTTGACATTCATGGATTCAAATTGGCCCTTGTTATGTGCCATGCCGGATCCCAGCAAATGCATTTCCAGTCCCTGTCCAGAAAACAGAGTCATCACATCGCCACTTCCTGTCAAAGTGATTTTTTTCTGGGCGCCTGTGAAACTATCTACCATGGTAAGCGTGCCGGAACTGGTGAGAATAATTTCATCCAATTGTTGGGTTTGAATGGTGATTAACGGATGATTGGAAGATCTGATGGTCTTATCGGAATCGATTCGTATGGTGAGGGTCGAATCCTTCCATTCCACGAGATGGGCTGCAATTACTGCTGAATCTCCTTCAATGGTGACCATGGGAGTGCCATATTTTATTTTGATGTCTGCCATGGTGGCTGCCTCCAGTTTATTGAAAGCCTGAATGTCCGATACTTTGGAAGAGTGGGGGCCTGAGGTGCTTACGCTCATGTGGGTGTTCATTCTGGCGTAGATGATCAGGGCTGCAATGCTGATCAGGATAAAGGAGAGCAGGCCTGTTAATATTTTATTGCTGGTTTTCATGCTGATGTGTTTAACGATGATGTGATGATTTTTAATTATTGGGTTGTTCTTCCATGTGTTTTTTAAATTCCTCAATGGAAATTCCTAGCAATTTCATCTGACGGATTGTGTCCGGTAAGATGTCCTTGATGAATTCCGATTTTTTGAGCGAAACCGTTTTTTCGTAAACGCCTTCGGACAAATAAAATCCAATGCCTCTCTTTTGGTGAATGATGTTTTCATCCTGAAGCCATTGGTAGCTTCGCTGGACCGTATTGGGATTTACCTGCACGGCAAGAGCCATTTCCCGAACGGAGGGTATTTTGTCTCCGTCTGCTATTTTACGGGCAAGTATGTCTTCCAATAGCACGTCTGCGATTTGCATATATATGGGTTGTTGTTTCCTGAAGTCCATGATTATAGTTCTTTTTCGCGTAACTTAAATAAGGCAGTGGTCATAAAGATGAAAAACAATGCAATCCCTGCCAGATAACGGGATAGCCTGGACTCAAACAGTTGGTCAAAGCTGGCCTCAATGTGCAGGTTGTGGTCGTTGATCACCATCCCTTCAAAGTATTCATTGAAAGTAATCCTGAAAACGAAGAAGGCAAAGAGGCCTATGCCCAACATGGTCAGGAAGATGGCAAAGCTGGTCTTTACCAATGAATAACGGGGTTTCCATACGGATCCTAAGATAAAGACACTTTGTACCAGCGAAAGGACCGGCAGGAACTGGAGGATGAACGACAGGCTGAAGCCTTGCGACTGGATCTCGTGTGTGGTGAAGAACCCAAGAATGAAAGGCACTATGTTTCCGATCAAAATAAAAAACAGGATGTAGGCTATCGGAATGATCAGGGCCGTCATGATCCATTTTGAGCTTAGTTTTTCCAGATGGCTGGCCGGGATTGAAAGATAGTTCTGCCTTCCGCTGGTTTTGAT
>CAYXKO010000476.1:0-2318 GCA_964465435.1 uncultured Saprospiraceae bacterium
TTTCAAGCCCAGTTCCAGCCAGTGGTTGGCCGCACCCTGGTCCAGCCAGATGCGATCGGGCCGGTCGGAAGGCAGGTTGATTAGGTAGGAATGGGAAGCAAGCAGGTCCAGGTATCCGTCCCCGTTCAAATCTCCCGCAGCCATTGAGGACATGGTCGAAAGGGAATTTTCAGATTTGGTAAAGAATCCGGATCCGTTGTTGAGCCATACTTCCGTAGCGTTTCCGCATATCAGAATATCCAGGTCCATGTCATTGTCGATGTCCCTCAGAATAAGTTGGATGATGATGATGCCGCTGTTGAAACCGGATGCTAAACTGTGATCTTCAAATGTGCCGTCTGCACGCATGAGGTATATTTTGTTTGGCGCATAATGATTGGCCACCACCAGGTCTGTCCTGCCGTCTCCGTTTAGGTCACCGGATACCGACACCCAACTCTGGTCCCCGCAATCCAGACCCAGGGCCTTCCCTTTCTCTTCAAATCCCGTTGGACCGTTCTCGTAGTACAAATTGATTCTCCTCGGATCGGTAGGCTCACTGGCTGCGGCATAACATTTTGAAATATACAGGTCCCCATCTCCATCGCGATCCATATCTGACCAAAGGCATCCATAATTGCCGGCTTCAAAACTGGAGTCCTGCAGGCTGAGATCCACCCAGGACTCATTGGGTACGAGCCTTCCGTTGACGTTCTCAAACACCTTGGTCCTGGCGTGGTCATCGCAAATCGTGAAATCGATCCAACCATCGCGGTTAATGTCGTACAGACAGGCTGCCTGGGAAAAAAAATAGGGATGCTCAAGATCTGCCACTCGAAAAAGGGATCCGGAATCCTGGTACAGGATTTTAAATTTTGGACTATCCCCTCCGAGGATGATATCCACCCTGCCATTTCGGTCGAGGTCTGCCACATTCACAGACCAAACGGGTATGGAAGCATCCAGAGGCAATTTTTTCCAGAAAAATCCTGCTTTGCCGTCGTTGTATCCGGCCCATAACTTTCTGCCCTGATCCAGTACCAGGACATCGTCCCAATAATCTCCGTTGAGATCCGTCACCCCCAATGCAACACCGGAATAAAAATCCTGCTCAAAGGGTTTGGAAACAAAGTTGGTTTGTGCATCCAGTGCCAGACCAAAAAGCAAGAAAAAAAATGCAAAGGGAGTAATGAATAGTCGCCACATGAGCCATGATTTGAGAACACAAATATAATAAAAACTTATATATATTCGTGCCTGATATGAAGAGTATATTCGAAAGGATCCGGGCTTATGGCCAGTATTATCTGAGGGCTGACACACGCCATAGGATACACTCCCCCTTCCTTTTTGATCTGGTGGAATCTGTTTTCAACTCCGACAGCCGGTATTATGATTTTGACGCGATCTGGAATGCCTGGTCCAAATATTCCGGCAGCAAAGATCTGATTCCTCCGGATGCCTTCGGCGATGAACGCGGACAGAGCGGACAGGACCTGGGAGCTTTTGCCAGGCGGTCTCTGCACCCGCCACCAAGGCTTTATGAATTGTACCGATTGGCACTTTACCTTAAACCCTCCCGGATTTTGGAGCTGGGCAGCTGTCTGGGTGTCAGCACCCTGACTCTGGCACTGGCTGCAAAAAAGGCTGAGTGCCTGGGTGTGGAAGGGAATTCCTTTTTCGTTTCGCAAGCCGGTGCCCAGCATCAGGAATTTGGAATAAACAACATCCGGATGGTGCATCGCAGATTTTCCGATTTTCTCGATGGCGACCAGGAGGGCTTGTATGACTGGATACTCCTGGACGGGGATCACCATTACGAGACAACGAGAGACCTTGTCCACCGGCTTTTGGGCAAATTAAAACCCGGAGGCTGCCTGCTGCTGGATGACATTCACTGGTCTGCAGGGATGTACAGGGCCTGGTCGGAATGCCTGTTGGATCACAGGATACACTGCAGCCTTGAAACGCCCAGATGGGGTTTTATATTTATAAATCAGGACCTCACCGCAGGCCATTACACCTGGTGTCCCGAAACATGGAAACCCTGGCAAAGGTATTTTTGATGGGTCGAAGCTTCATGCAGGACCATTTAAAATGACTACCTTCGCCCTTTATTAAAATTTGAATTATATGCCTGTTGATGTGATATTGGGATTGCAGTGGGGGGATGAAGGCAAGGGGAAAATTGTAGATTTTCTGGCCAATCAATATACCGTGGTTTGTCGTTTTCAGGGTGGTCCCAATGCAGGTCATACCCTGTACATCGACGGGGTCAAGCATGTATTGCACACGATCCCGTCCGGCATTTTTCGTCCCGACATTTACAATGTGATCGG
>CAYXKO010000477.1:0-2314 GCA_964465435.1 uncultured Saprospiraceae bacterium
GGCTGAGCGCCTGCAGGCCCTGGTCCTGGGCAGCCTCATCATCCGAGATGGCGATGACATTTTCAACCGCTGCCTCTGCGCTTTTCCCGATGGCAGCCTGCTGCATTACGACAAGGCCCACCTGTTCACCCTGGCGGGCGAGCATAAACACTACACACGCGGCCGGTCGCGCCTGGTCTTTGAGTACCTGGGCTGGCGCATCTCTCCCTTCATCTGCTACGACCTACGATTTCCGGTCTGGCTGCGCAACACCGCAGACATCGACCTGATGGTGGGTGTGGCCCAGTTTCCCGAGCGGCGCCGCAAAGCCTGGATGAGCCTGCTCCCGGCCCGCGCCATCGAAAACGTCTGCTACGTGGCCGGCGTAAACGGCCTTGGCACGGATGGCAACGGCATCTCCTACTCCGGCGATTCAGGCCTGTGGGATTACGAGGGAGAGCCCCTCCTGCAGCTGCACAGCGAGTCCGGTACCCGCAGCGCCACCCTTTCCCACGAAAAACTAATGGCCTTCCGGAGAGCCTATCCCTTTTTAAGGGATCGGGATGAATTTAGAATGTGACAATGGCTTAATGCGACGATGACAATGGCTAAATAGGACAATGACTATGATTAAATGGGACCATGACAATGACTATGACTAAATGGGACCATGACAATGACCATGGCACTGGGTATTATCACCAACATTTGTCAAAGTCATAGTCAAAGTCATAGTCAAAGTCCTCTTGTCATCGTCCCCCTGTCATCGTCATCCAACCAAGGTCATAGTCCTCCAATCCCCCCAATATTCCTCCCTTTTCCAGCGTTAAAGCTCTCCCGGTTTACAAAAAACGGGTCCCGATTGGAATTTTTACCATATATTAGCGTTTTAATTAATATGTAAAATATTAACGATATGCGAATTGAAAGAAAATTAACCATAGCTGCTTCCTGGATCTTCGTCCTCTTCGTACTGTCGGGCATCCAATCCTGTGCCTCCAGCCCCTCCCAGAGCCGCAAGGCCAAAAGCAGCAGTTACCACAAAAAGCCCGCTGTGCACAAGCGTTCTCCGGGCGCCCTGGCCAGGTCCAACTCGGCCAGAACCCGCACTGCATCGCGGATCCGCCAGGACAGCGTCAAGGACCCGGACCTCATCCTGAGGGAAAAGACCGTGGCCACTGCCCGCGAGTATCTGGGTACCCGCTACAAGTCGGGAGGCAAGACGCCCAAGGGTTTTGACTGCAGCGGATTTGTGATCTTTGTTTTGGGGCGCATGGACATCCAGATGGCGGCCTGCTCGGCCGATCAGGCCAGGTGCGGCAAGGAAGTGGAACTCGACCAGGCCAGGGCTGGCGATCTGATCTACTTTGGTTCCAAATCCAGGGTCAACCACGTGGGCATCCTCTCCGAGGTGTCCAAGAACAAACTGATGATGATCCACTCCTCTTCGTCCCGTGGGGTCATCGAGGAAAACGTCCTCCAGTCGGACTATTGGCTGCGCAGGATCCGGGTCGTCAGAGACCTGAGCAGTTTTCCCAGGCACAAAGCAGTCTCCATGAACTGAAAATATCTTAATTTTGCGCCTCCCTGGTCACAAGGGGATGACCCGGGCTTGTAAGACCGCTGTTTTTGCGGATTTTTCCCCGTTTTTGAAATGATCCATTTGATTTTATTTGGCCCTCCGGGCAGCGGGAAGGGCACACAGGCAGAGAAGCTGATCAAAAAATACAACCTCTTCCACATCTCCACGGGAGACCTCTTCCGTGCGGAGACCTCCCTCAAGACACCTCTTGGCCTGAAGGCTCTGGAATACATGAGCCAGGGGAAGCTGGTGCCCGACGAGATCACCATTGGCATGCTGAAGAACAAGCTGTCAGAACTCAACCACGTATCCGGCATCATCTACGACGGTTTTCCGCGGACGATCGCCCAGGCCGAGGCCCTCGATAAATTGCTGGCAGAAGACGAGGAGGAGATCCGGGTGCTGGTGGCACTCGAAGTGCCTGACGACGAGATCGTAAGCCGCATCCTCAAGCGGGGTGCCACATCCGGCCGCAGCGACGACAACGACGAGTCCATCATCCGCAGGCGCATGGAGGAGTACCGTCAGAAAACTTCCGAAGTGTACAGTTATTACGACCGTTTCGGAAAGTCCCGCAGCATCAATGGTCTGGGAAGCATTGACGATATTTTCGACCGCATCTGCCACGAAATCGATCAGCATCTTTAAAGCCCGTTTTGGGTTCATTTTTCCAACCAAGAAACAAATTGGCAGAACAAAACTTTGTAGACTACGTCAAGATATGCTTCCGCTCCGGACACGGAGGGCCGGGAT
>CAYXKO010000478.1:0-2312 GCA_964465435.1 uncultured Saprospiraceae bacterium
ACTATTATTCCCTTTGGTCCGAAGCAAGTCTTCTGGCCAATGATTCCAAAACCGCCCTGCACGCGCTTGACACGGCGCTGAGTGTCCTTCCGGACCACGTACAACTGCTGCAGGAAAAAGTAAGACTGCAACTCATCCTGAGACAGTACATGGAAGGGATGGCGACTCTGGACCACCTGTTTCTCATCGACCCGCAAAATGCCTATGGCTATTACCTGGCCGGACATATTTTCATCGAATCCGGAGATACCGGTCGCGCAGTCAACAGCTATCAGAAAGCCGTGGACATCGATCCCGAACTGCGACAGGCATGGATACAGCTCGGGGATGTGCTCAGTCATATGAAGAATCCGATCTGCATCCGGTATTACGACAATGCTCTGCGCATCGACTCCAGCGACATCGAGACCCGGCACAACAAGGCCTATGCCCTGCAGATGCTGGGCAGGATCGAGGAAGCCATCGCACAATACCGCGACAACATCAGCCGGGACAGCAGCTACGAGCTAAGCTATTACAACCTGGGGATTTTGTATAAGAACCGGGATTCCCTTACTCAGGCCATCGAGATGCTGAGCGGCTCCATCGCATTAAATCCCGAAGAGGCCTCCACCTGGTATGCCCGGGGCGAATGCCACGCTAAGCTGAAAAACAAACCTGCCGCCCTGGAAGACTTCAAAAAGGCATCGGCTCTGCGTCCGGAAGAAACGCGTTACAAAAAGGCAGTCGACGAAATGAGCAGGTAGCTTTCATTCTTAAACAGGTCCATCCAATACCGGCCTGTCACATTGGATCAAATCAGTACCCGGGACGAGTACAAAACGAAATTCAGCAATAAAATTGCTTCACTCCGGATCATTTCACCGGAAACCCCCTCGTCCGCATCAGTGCTGAGCGATCGGGATCCTTTCCCCTGAATTTGCGATAACCTTCGGATTCCTCCAGGGTGGCTCCCACGCTGAATACAAATTCCTTCAGCCTTCGGGACACTTCCTTGTCATAGGGTCCGCCGGCACCGGTGAAAGCCTCCCAGGCATCCGCGCTGATGACGTCAGACCACAGGTAGCTGTAGTATCCTGCGGAGTATCCGTCGTCGGAAAAAATATGCCCGAACTGCGGTGTGCGGTGGCGCATGACCATCTCCCTGGGCATTTTCAGGGCGGCCAGGGTCTCCTTTTCAAACTTATCGGGATCTATTTCGGCGTCGCCGGCAAGATGTAGTTTCATATCGATCTGGGCACTGGCCAGGTATTCGACGGTGGAGAAACCCTGATTGAACTGGTCCGCCTTCTCGATTTTTTCCACCAGGGCCTGCGGCATGGGCTTGCCGGTTTGATGATGCAGGGCGTATTTCCCAAGCACCTCGGGCGTGGACAACCAACGCTCCAGGATCTGGGATGGAAATTCCACGTAGTCCGTGGCCACATTGGTCCCGGACAGAAGGGGATAAGTCACATTGGAACAAAGTCCGTGCAGGGCGTGACCGAATTCGTGAAACAAGGTCACTGCATCATCCCAGGAAATGAGCACGGGCTCGCCCTCTTTGCCCTTGATAAAATTGCAATTGTTGGAAACGATCGTACTTACTTCGCCATTCAGCCTTTCCTGTTCGCGGTAGGCGCTCATCCAGGCACCGGACCTTTTTCCCTTGCGCGCATAGGGATCAAAATACCAGAGACCCACGTGCCGGCCGCTGACCCTGTCGGTCACCTCGTACACGCGCACATCGGGATGAAAGACCGGAACATCCTGCACCTGGGCAAATGCGAGTCCAAACAACTCACCGGCCACGTAGAACATGCCCTCGCGCAGTTTTTCCAGCTGCAGGTATTGCTTCACTTCATTCTGGTCCAGGTCGTACCTGGCCTTTCTGACTTTTTCGGCGTAATAGCGGTAATCCCAGGGTTCGATCCGGATGCCCGCCTTTTCCTGATCTGCGATCTTCTGCATGTCCGCCACCTCCTCCTTCACGCGGTTGACCGCGGCAGGCCAGACTGATTCCAGCAAGGACATGGCATTTTCAGGTGTTTTGGCCATCTTGTCCGCAAGTCTGAGATGCGCGTGCGTCTTAAATCCCATGATCCCGGCCCTTTCAGCGCGAAGCCTGAGTATCTGGGGTATGATGGCGTTGTTGTCGTTCTTGTCTCCGTTGTCGCCCCGGTTGATGAACATGGTCCAGACCTTTTCCCTCAGGGCCCGGTTGTCTGCAAAACTGAGAAAGGGCTCTACGGCTGACCTTGTGTTGGCGATGACCCATTTTCCTTTCAGGCCCTTTTCTTCCGCGGCTGCCGCCGCTGCGGCCTTGAAGTTTT
>CAYXKO010000479.1:0-2298 GCA_964465435.1 uncultured Saprospiraceae bacterium
GTCAAGACAAAAGCCAGTGTTTAGGAGATAACTGTAGTATTACATATTCTTAGTCAAAGTGCTGCCCCATTTTTCGATCTTTCCCTCCTTGTTGACATTAAAAAAAAGCCGGTCGTACAGCCAGATCGTGCCCTGTGATGTTTCCATCCGGTTGGACGGAAGACCGTAGGCGGATTCGATCTCCTGGCTGGAACTTCCGTTTCCAATCTTTGATTTGGTCTTGTACGCGGAATTGGGTTTTACCACGAGGAAATAATTAACCAATTCGCTTACGCCATCCATGTTAAAATATATCTTGTAATCCAGGCTGTCAAACTGGGACTGGTAAAAGGTCAGGTCTCCATTCACCTGAATCACCTTTTCGTCGTCATAGACCGGTTCATCTGAAAAAGTCCTCAGGTTCACTCCACCGATTTCGACATCGTCCAGAATCTTAACAGTTGAAGCTTGCCGTCTGGTATCGGGCTTGTTGTTTAATATGTCCAAATTGAGCTTTGCAATCTGACTTCCTTTCTTCCTGGCCTTTTCAAACATTTTGCGGGCATTTTCCTTTTCGCCTTTCCTGGCCAGGATGATTCCTTTCAACACCCAGGCATCCTGCTGGGTTTTGGCATATGCGGACGTATCGGGAGAAAGCATCACCTCATGCTCGCAGAAATAGGAAGCCTTGCCCAGGTCTCCGATCAATGCCCAGGCCAGGGCCTTGTTGAGTTTGGCGGGAAGGTAATTGGGGTTCATGCCGATGGCAAAATCGAAATACTGTATGGAGGCCCTTAATATGGAATCCCGGATCCTTTTGGTCCCCGCATCTCTCTCAAAAATGGACTCGAATTCCAATTCCAGCGGATATTCGTAGATCAGTTCCTTTTTTTGGTCAAAATACTGCAGGGCGCTCAGGATGGATACAACTCCCAGGTTGTTGTAGATCTTATGACTTTGATATCTCAAAAGGATGTATTGGTAATAGGCACGGGCCTCCTTGTATTTTCCGGTCATGGCCAGGTAATTGGCCATGTCAAAGACCTCAATGAAAGACCTCAGTTTTGCAATGCTTCTTTGCGTCAGCTGGATCCTTTCGGACAGCACCGGGTAATTGGGCATTGAATCTCCGATCTGATACGCCCGGTACAGGCTCTTCAGGACGGTATCGACTTCTTCATTCACCTTGAATCCTGCGGAATAGCATAAAAATCCCCCAAGGAAATCTGCCTGGGTCTCGTTGACGATCTGATCATCCACGGACAGCAACTTGTTTCCAATCTTCAGATCGGAAAAATTTGAAACAAACTCGTTTTTCCAGGCGTGTTTTTCAAAATAATGCGTCAACTCATGCGCCAGGAGAAATGCAATGAAGTCCTCCCCCAGCTTGTCACAAACATCGTATGCCTTTTCTTCCAGAATGATCTCGTTGTTCTTATAATCGATCTCGGCAACGCAGGCTTTTTCATTTCTGAGCAGCAGTTTGGGAACCGTAAAACGGTAATCCCCCTTTTCCTGGATCAACCTATCGTAGATCTTTTTGGCCTTTTTCCATTTTTCCTGATCCACTGAGTTTCTGGAGATGGTTCCCTTTTCACCGGGCAGAAAGGACAGGGTATTCACGCCAGGGCCCTGCGCCCAAAGGGAATGCAGGGCAGCGCTGCAAATAAGCGTGTACATGACAGAAGCAAGTAATTTTTTCATATCAGGAATTGAATGCAAGCGCAACTTAGGGTTCAATGATGAATGGCAGGGAATAAATATTGACCAGTCCGGAAGGGACAGAGTTGAGCGCGCCTCTGGTAAAAGTGGCCTCATCCTCGAGATAACTCATATTGATGATCCTGGACAGAGGATCATTTGCCTGCGGCATGTTTGCGGCCCTGGTCTGACTCAGGGGCCTCAGATCGACCGGATTCTTGGAAGCCACTATCTTAAAAAGTTCCTGCCCGACGGGCGGATCAAGCCTGAGCAATTGCTGGATCACGAAGGTCTTTCCGGGTTCGATATAATAATCGGAAGGCGAATCCCTCAATTGCGGAAACAGCACGCTCATCTTTGAATTTGGCTGAATGTCCAAAATGGTATAATAGGCGGGTTTCTTCCCCAGGTTGATCACCTTGATGCGAATGCTGTCGCCTGCCTTGAAAATGATCTTTCCGTCTGCAGTCTTGTTGAGATACGATCCCGTATCCGGTTTGTTTTGCAGCGCCGCCTTTACCGGGATCAATTCAAACTCAACTGTAATATCCTTGTTTTCCTGCTCCAGTTTTCTGATCAATTGGGTTTGCCCCACGGATTTAACCACATCCTTGATAC
>CAYXKO010000480.1:0-2295 GCA_964465435.1 uncultured Saprospiraceae bacterium
GAGGCAACTCCCGGCCTCAACGAGTGCCTTTCCAATAAAGACCTGGAACTGCTCAGCCAACTGCAAAGGAAAATCGGGGACTGGCACGACCTCCATCATTCCATTTTGATTTTGGATCCACACAGCAAGAATCCCGACCTTAAAAAGCGAATCCGCCTGCTTCGCTTAAAGGAAGAGGCAAGGTTTCGCACCCTGTTGAAAACCATAAACGGAAAACAGGTCTCGGACCTGCTGGCCCGGAAAAAAACTGATCCCGGTGCAAGCTGATCTCAGATGTATTCGCAACTGGTGCATTGCAGGTGTGCCGGTGATCACCGCTTCGGGCTCGGCGATGCATTATGCCTATGACTGGTCCGGACAACATGCCATCATGGGTCTTATCTTTCCTGTCAACGAAAGCGTCTGGGAACATTTAAAAATGGCGTACTGGGGACTCTTCCTTTTCGCCTTGTGCGAATATCCCTGGGTGAATCAAAAGGTCAAAAATTATTTCACCATAAAACTCCTGGGCCTGTTGATCCTGATTTTTTCCATCCTGGCCATTTACTATGCCTACCACAGCTTGCTGGGAAGGAACGTGCTTGCACTCGACATACTTTCCTTTGTCGCCGGCGTCGTACTTTGTCAATGGGCCAGCTGGCGCCTGTACCAGAATCCTTTCGCGATGAGGTTTACGGACTCCATCAGCCTGTTGCTTTTTATCGGCACCGGAATTCTGTTTGCCTGGTTGACCCTGCATCCTCCCCGGAAAAAAATTTTTTGGGACCGCAATACCAAAAGTTACGGCATTCCCGAATTTCGGAAAAACAATCAAGAGAACTTTTTTCTGCATCCATTTTAATCACTAAAATGCCTGAATTAAAATACAGGATCCTGCGTATGAAAAGATATATGCGATTTGGCAAAGCAATAAGACCCCTTCTCGGCTCATTATTCTTCATTTTCCATTTTTTCGCCTTTTCTCAAACTGACAGCAGCTCCACGTTCCGCTGGCAGATATACTCCGACCTTTATTACGCCTATGACTTTGCCAGGCCCGCAGATCATGAAAGGCCCGATTTCCTCTACAACCACAAAAGACACAACGAGGTGAATGCAAACCTGCTCCTGGCCCGGTTGAATTACAGCAGCGGACGGACCCGCGCCAATCTGGGCCTGATGGCGGGAGGCTACGCGCAATACAACCTGAGCCAGGAACCCGTCTGGGCCCGGCATATCTTTGAGGCCAATCTTGGATTCCGCCTGTCAAAAAAAAGAGAGATCTGGCTGGATGCCGGGATTATGCCCTCCCACATCGGATTTGAAAGTGCCATCAGTTCTGCCTGCTGGACCCTGACGCGAAGCATGGTGGCAGAAAATTCTCCCTATTACGAATCAGGCGTCAAACTCTCGTATCTAAGCCCTGACCAAAAAATACTGATATCGGCATTCTGGCTCAACGGATGGCAGAAAATACAAAGGCCTGCCGGCATACAAACCCCATCCTTCGGAGTCCAGATCGCCTTCTTTCCAAACGAACGGCTTGCGATCAATTACAGCAATTTTACAGGAACAGACCAGCCGGACAGCCTGAACGCGATCAGGATCTACCACAACCTGTATCTGCAATACCAGGCCACCCGGAAACTGGGATTGATCGCCGGATTTGACCTGGGCACGGACCGTGATGCAAAGGGAAAAACGGGATTGTGGTATACCCCCGTCCTGATCCTGAGGTATGGCCTATCTGACCGGATGCGCGCCGCCATCAGGGCGGAATATTTCCATGATCCACGGCAGATCGTCATTTTTACGGGCACTTCCGGAGGCTTCCGCACCAGCGGACTTTCCTGCAATCTGGATGCCGATCTATCCAAAAACCTTTTGTTCCGGGTCGAGGTCAAATACCTTCAGTCCCGCGATGCGATCTTTGAAAATCAATCTCGTCACAACTGGTCGGTCACCGCAGGACTGTCCGCCAGCCTTGAAAGATGAGGGATCCCCGCGCGCGCATTTGATTAACTTTGCGATAGCTGGCACAACGGAATTAGAATCCAGATTTTTTGAAACATTCCCATTTGTAGGATCATGAAAACAAGCTTGCCCGTTTTTCTTCTTCTGATCTCCTTCAGGCTCCTTGCACAAAACTTCAATCCCGCCGTGGCAAGCCTGCTGCAGGAAAGGCTGGACAGCGTCCGGAAAGCACAAAACATTCAGGGTGTCTCGGCTGCGGTTTATTTTCCGGGCCAGGGACTCTGGCAGGGTGTTTCAGGCCTTTCCCATCCGGGAGTGCCGATCGATCAGGACATGTTGTTT
>CAYXKO010000481.1:0-2291 GCA_964465435.1 uncultured Saprospiraceae bacterium
GTTGCATGTATCTTTCTCCCATGGTGTAAATCAAAAAGCTGTCCCTGCTGCCTGCATTCCAACTTAGGGTCACCTCGCCCGGACAATATTTTGATATCCGCAATCCGGTCACGCCTGGCGCAATGGTAAAGAGTCCCGATCTGACAGTGTTGCTTCCCTGCCTGAGTTCAACCATGCAGGAGTCTGAATTGATGTTCAGAGGAATGGTCCAGTTGGTTTGTCTTGTATTACCCGGCACGGTCCTGATGTCAATCCAGCTGGAACCGCCGTTGACAGAATACCTGACGCTGATGGAATCAGAAGAATGAGAAGTATAGTAAATTTGGATAGCCTCCAGGGTATTTAACTTTTCGCCTCCGATGGGATAGCTGAGCCGGATGGATTCCTGCTCAAAATGATGGAGCAGAAACAAATCGACGAGGAGGTCCGGTAAAAATTTACCTTTGATGCGCACTTTATATGTCCCGGCATCTGGTGCCAGGATCAATACCTGCTCGGCATTATTAAGGGTATCGATACCCGGCTGAGCTCCTTGTGCCAAGCTTTCCGGGATGGGAGTTGGATTGGGTACCAAAGGGAGGATTACAGTTCCGGAAGGGCTGATAACTTCCATGTCAATATCATTGATCAGGACCTTGCGTGCACTAAGTGATGCCTCACGCTCGGCCCAATAGATCATAAACTTGGCCAAGGTGCTTCCCTGAGGAATGTCTATTTCGAATTCGCGGACCTCATTTTGCCTGATCCTGACAGGTTGGTATCTTCTTTGCTCAAGCGTTTTATATGCCTGGTAGGCATCTATGACACCGTATCCATAAATGTAATCCGGCCCCGGGGTCCCGATGTCTGTAGCCGTATTCATGATGGCAGCCTTGATCAGGGCGGAAGGCGGATTCACGCCCCCATTGAATTTTTTGTAGGCGTCGTATAACAAGGTGGCCACTCCGGCGACGCCGGGGCTTGCTGCACTGGTTCCGCCACCCACCTGATATATGTTACCATCCTGGGTAGTGAGTTGATTGGTGCCACGAGCGGAGATATGAGGACTCAGACGACCGTCCCGGGTAGGACCACGGCTACTACTGGGGTCAACCAATGAGCTGAGCTGTAGATTCGCAGCAGTGAGTACATTCTTCCCGATTTTATGCCCTCCTGTGATGTTTCCCCACTGGTTTCCGGCACCATAACCGCAATCGAGATTGTTTGAATTACCTGCCGAAAAAACATGAAGCAAGGTGGGGTTCTGATGAATCTGGCGGTCGACGATCTGTGTGATCGCAGTGTATCCGGCATTGCAACCGTTAGAATAGGAGGAGTTGGTGATCACGACTCCGTTGATCTGATGCAGGTCCATTGTCTTATCCAGAAAATCATCCTGATAATTGATCACAAACAACTCAGCGCCGGTGGCCATTCCTTCAATGACGGGATCAATATTGCCTGCACCACAAAGAATACCGCTTACCATGTCCCCATGTGTGCCATTGCCTCCAAAAACATCATTGGTGATCCGGTTTTTGAAATCCACGTGAGGACCTACAAAACCATCATCGCGGACACATACCCTGACACCGGATCCATCCAAAAACAGATTTTCCGCCCTGTTGGCTGCTACCATGTTTACACGGTGCATGCCTCTGCCCTCCCTGTCCTCCGGCTCGCCCGGCAGGGGGGCACAACCCAAATGCTGGACCCAGGATTCCCTGGCTAGCTCCATCCAATCCGCCCTGTTGACCTGTGCATAAAACAATCTGTGTTCTGACTTATAATTCTCCATGCGAATCCCGGCTGACTCTGCGAGCGAAAAGACCTGGTCCGCATGGATCCCGGGCATATGCTGGATGATCATTTTTACATGACTCAGATCAGATATCCCGCAGGGTTCTCCGTCTATGAGCTGCGGGCTTAGTTTTCGGTGCAAATCAATCCCCTTGAACTGAATGCCCGCCGTCCTGCCAAATAAAATGGGAGATCCTTCATGGACCGATACAAGCCAGCTATTGCCTCCAAGGTGCTCGTGTAATACAACTCCCTGAGCCTTTAATTCATCGCGCATCTTCTGGTCCGGAAAAACTTCAAAATTCAATTCCCGGTAGAGGAATCCATCCACCGCATTTCCACGATCGGTAACCCCGGAGAGTCTGGGATGAATTTGCCCAATAGACACTTTACTTCCCAGGCATAGCACAACCAGGAAGCAGATAATGATCCGCATAGTTCTTTCCATTTATTCTTTGTTTGAGTCAGGAGTATTTTCCGGCTCTAAGATAGAAATTGTTTTGATACAAGGG
>CAYXKO010000482.1:0-2283 GCA_964465435.1 uncultured Saprospiraceae bacterium
AGGGGCATCTTCCTCACGCCCCGGATCCATGCCGGTGGAAACCCATAAAGAAGAAGACAGGATCATGCAGGCCCTGGAGCTAGTAAAGTTACAGGCTCCCGGGACTCTGGTATCAGTGGATACATGGAGGAGCTCAGTAGCGGATCTCGCCCTAAAAAAAGGAGCTGCCATGATCAACGACATATCAGGTGGCAGCCTGGACCCAGACCTGATAAAGGTCGTTGCCCGTCACCAGGCACCCTACATAGCCATGCATATGCGCGGGACCCCAGATCAAATGCATCTTCCTGAAAATCAGGTATACGATGATTTGATCCCGGATATAATCCGGTATTTTGCCAATAAAGTTTTCGAATTAAGAACTGCGGGCGTCCATCAGATCATTCTGGATCCGGGGTTTGGATTCAGTAAGAATATCAGACAAAACTTTGCATTGCTGAGGCAGCTATCCCATTTCAGAATCCTGGACTTGCCCATACTGGTGGGAATTTCAAGGAAATCCATGATATACAAAACACTGGGCATCCAGGCCGAGGATGCGCTTAACGGATCCACGGCAGCACATATGATTGCCCTGGCTCATGGTGCCTCCATCCTGAGGGTACACGATGTCAGGCAAGCCAAGGAGACAATCGGTATATTTAAGGCGTTAGCGGATTCCGAAATTTAAAATTCAGTTAAACCGATTACTTCAGCAATAATTCAGAAAAAAGGGCTTTTTATCTTGAATGGAGAAGAACGATAAAAAAATAAGAAGGCGAATCATACGAAGGCTCTGGGCTGTAACCAGAATCTTCGCCGGCCTTTTTACTTTTATCTTTCTGATTTCCTTTCTCTTTTTTCTTTTGCTTACAATGCCTTCCATGAATAACTGGGCGAGAGATCAGATCATACAAACTCTCAAAAGCCAGATAAAAACCGAGGTCAGTTATAAGAGCATCGATGTAAATATTTTCAAAGGAGGCGACATTGAAGGCCTGCTGATCATGGATCACCATGGCGACACGCTGATCTACGGAAAGAAGGTCCACTTTGAACTGAGGAAAAACCTGAGCTCTCTGATCGGAAAAGCCCTAAATATCAGTTCTATTCGACTTGACACGGCTTTACTTAAGGTAAAAGAATATCCCGGAGAAGGAGAAAACAGCCTGGATGTGTTTGCTTCTCATTTCGAAAAGCCCAAAAAAGAAAAACGGACTCCCGTCAAACCCTTCAATCTGGATATTGACCGGGTTGATTTCACAGACTTTACATTGTTGATCGAAATATCCGAAAGCGGGCTCACGGAGCGTTTTAATATCAGCTCGGGCAATACGGAGATAGGCCAGTTGCAGCTTCCGGCAAATTACTATTATTTCCGAAAAACCAAACTTAGCAATCCTGAGGTCACCGTTGTGCGAGATCCGGCAGCACCGAAGACCATGACTCCAAAGCGTTTGAGAAGGGATACCAGCCAATATTATTGCAGAAACCCCTTTATTCTTCTATTCGATGAACTGGACATAGAAGGGGGATCTTTTAATTTCGACAAGACCGGGTCCACAGATTTTAACTCCATCAGGCAGAATTTCATAGACTACAGGCATTTCCAGGTCCGCGATATCTTCGCAACCCTCCACAAATTCAAATACGAAGACCTTTGCGCTCAGGGCAGTATTCTAAACATGGGTTTAAAAGTGAATAACTTCCTTAGTTTACAGCAATTCATCTCCAAAAACGTCAGCGTCACTGATCAGGAGCTGAGGCTCGAAGGGATGGAGTTGCTTACCGAAAAGAGTGAAATCCGCGACAGCCTCATCCTGCAGTATGACAGCTATAAGGATTTTCTTGACTTTAATGACAAGATCTTCATCAGACACTTGGCAAAAAATTGCAGCGTACACAATTCCGACATCGGGTTCTTTTTTAAGTCGGTCCAGGATAATTCGTTTTTCAAAAACAACCCTGACCTGAAGATCCAATATTCCGGAGAACTTGTGGGAAAAGTAAACAGCCTGAAGGCTTTTGGACTGAAGGCATCCCTGGATGATAAAATCTATCTGGATGGTTCAGTAAGCACGCGCAACCTGGGTCGAAGAGGCAAAGAATTTTTAAACCTGCGGATCAACCAATTGACCACCTCCATCCACAAGCTCCAAAAGCTGCTGCCTCAAATTCACTCGAATGAAAGTCTGGACAAATTGGGGACCGTTAATTTCAAAGGAGAGTTTACAGGATATTTTGACGACTTTGTTTCCTATGGTGATTTTACCACGGCTTTGGGAAAGGTACGTTCGGACATCA
>CAYXKO010000483.1:0-2280 GCA_964465435.1 uncultured Saprospiraceae bacterium
CTCAGCTGGCTAGAGCGCTTGCATGGCATGCAAGAGGTCGTCGGTTCGACTCCGATAACCTCCACTCTTTTAAAACTTAAACTCAGTTATAGTTTTGAGAACCAAATTCGGTGCAATTTCTTGGTTTGGGGTTTTTATGTGTTTCACAATCTGCTTGATGGGCTTTTCCTTCATGCCTGTTGAAAATCATACCTCAGTCTCGACCTCTACATTTACCAACAAACCCAATTTTACCCCGCCTGATGAGGAGGCTTCCTGTCTCTACAGCGAGTGTGGCCTCGAAGGAATTCTGGGAATGGAAATTTTTAAGAAAGCCTTTGAAGGCCTTTCCCGGTTTGAACCATCCAAGAGAATCATTGCAATATGTGACTTTACGAAACCTTCGAATCTGGAAAGGTTCTTTGTGATCGACCTGGATCATTCCAAGCTGATTGCCAAATCACTAGTGGCTCATGGAAAGAATTCCGGGATTGAAATGGCAACTTCCTTCTCCAATAAGATTGAATCATTAAAATCCAGTCTTGGTTTTTATAAAATAGGTCAAAGAATCATTAGCCCCAAGCACGGCGACGCCCTTTTGCTGGATGGGCTTGAACCCGGCATCAACGACCAGGCCAGGCAAAGGGAAATAATCATGCATGCGGCTGATTACGTAAACCAGGAATACATCAGAAAAAACGGAAGACTTGGGCGCAGTTTTGGCTGCCCTGCCCTGCCAGCTGAGGTCCTGAAGTCAGTTCTCCCTCTGCTTGAAGGAGGAGCCCTGCTTTATATTCATGGCGATAATTCCGGATCCACAAAATAGACCGGATTTTCCCCTACCCCGGTGATGGCAGATCCTGATGATAATAGCGGAATTCTAAATTCAAATTTTCTTTATTACCCCCTGGCGGTTTTCATTGCAGTAGCATTGATTACATGTCACAACCAATGCAGATCTCCCAAGATCACCAACAAGTCCCTGGCAGACACCACTGTTTATACCAAAATCGATTTCACATCCATTCATGTTGACAGCTCATCAATCAATCAATATCTCAAGCAGAAAAGCATCCATCCGGAGATCATAGAGAGTGTACATCAATTCTATGATCGCAGACAATTTCAAGCAGCGTGGTATAATGAATCCGGCCTGTCTGACGCTGTATATAATTTCCTGAACCTGATCCAAGACTTTCAATCCCAAATAGGAGATCCGGGTGTTTCTACCTATGCGCTCACGCAAAAGATTGACAGTTTTTATTTGCTGGATAAAATTCATCGGCTGGATTCAAAAATGGTCCTTAATCTTGAGATTGAACTAACCATAGCTTTTTTCAAATATGCCCGTAGAGCATATCAGGGAATTGGCAAGGATCCCAGGGATCTGGAGTGGTATATCCCAAGGAAGAAAAAGGATTTTAGACTTATGCTCGACGCCATAGTAGCGGGCAATAAGGAACTATCGCATTTGGAGCCGGTCAATACATTCTACAGGAATCTAAAATCTCAATTAATCAGGATTCAGGCAAACGCAAGAAAATCGGACAGTATTGCCAGTGAAATTTCTTTGATCCAATGCAGTGACAGCCTATCAGAACGCGACAGCTCAATTTGGTTAGACTATTTATTATTGCAAGGAGATCTTATAACATCCTTTGAATCCAACCAAAACTGGAAAGATCGCGTAGCGAAGGGCTTGGTTTCATATCAGTCCAGACATGGACTGGTCCGTACCGGAAAACCTGATCCGGCAACCATGAGCACAATCCTACTCCCCACCCAATACTACCTCCATAAGATACTCATAAATATGGAGCGTTTAAGATGGATGCCCGAGTCTGGGTTCCAGGATATGATCTTGGTAAATATCCCGGAATTCAGATTACAGGTATACGTTGACTCATCGCAGCTATGGAGCTGCAAGGTGGTTGTGGGCGATGCTGCTCACCGGACTCAAATTTTCAGCGGAAATATCAACGAAATTGTATTCAATCCCTATTGGATGGTACCATCCAGTATTGTCATAAACGAAATGCTTCCCAAGCTAAAAACTGATCCAAGATATCTGAAAAAGAACAACCTGGAACTTTTATCGGGAAAACGGGTAATCAACGCAGATGAAATTAACTGGAAACGCTACCATGACGAGGTACCTTTTCAGATCAGGCAAAAACCCGGCCCCGACAATTCCCTGGGACAGGTAAAATTTTTATTTCCCAACTCTTTTAGCATTTACCTTCACGACACTCCCGCAAAAGAGCTGTTCAGCGAAAACCGGAGAGATTTTAGTCATGGCTG
>CAYXKO010000484.1:0-2275 GCA_964465435.1 uncultured Saprospiraceae bacterium
ATCATCTCGATTCCGGTGGGTTCGGAAGAAGGTGCCTTTGTTCCGGATGCTCAGTCGGGAAAAGGCGGCTTTAAGACAGACCGCGAAGGGAATCCAGTCAAGTCAAAACCGGACCGCAAACTGCTCAGGGACCTGGCTGAAAAAGCTTCCGGTGAACTACTGGAGATCCAGGACACCGACGCACTGCTCGATGCCATGCAAAAACGGGTGCGGCACATCATCAAAAAAGATCTCAGCTTCCAGCTTCACAACGAATACGAATCCAGATACCAGTGGCCACTGGTATTTTCCATTCTCGTCATGATCGCCATCGTCCTGAAACCACATTATAAAATCAAATAAGATGGTAAGGTACCTGTTGTTTATTTGGTTGGTCCCAGCCTTTTGCGCCCAGGCACAGAAGCCCGAGTTGTTTTCCAAAAAGGCCGACAAATTCTATCGCGATTCCTCCTTCGCGGAAGCGGAGGAAAATTACCGGAAGGCCGAAAATCTGCGTCCTGATTTTAAAAGCCGTTATAATATTGCCAACAGCCTGTACCAGCAAGGGCGCCTGAAGGAGGCGGCCGAACAATACGAAAAAAGTCTTCAGTCCGGTGCGGCTGATCCGGCGATGGAGTCCAAAGCCTGGTACAATCTGGGCAATTCCCGCTTTCACACCCGCGAGTACCAAAAGAGCGTGGAAGCCTACAAGGAGGCTCTGAAAAAAAATCCTTCGGATCTCGATTCCAAAATAAACCTGGCCCAGGCCCTGCAACAGCTGAAAATTCAGCAACAGCAACAGCAGCAACAACAACAGCAACAGCAACAGCAGCAACAACAACAACAACAACAGCAACAGCAGCAACAAAACAGGGGCGATCAGGAAGAAAATTCAAATCAGGAAAATCAGCCCGAGCCTTCACAGGGCAAGGATCAGGAGATACCCAAGGATCAGGCCGATCAGATCATGAAAATGGTGGACCAGGCGGATGGAAAGGTGCGCGAAAAACTGCAGAAGGGAAATTCCAAAAAGAAGGCGAAGGATAAGGATTGGTGAGCAGGAAAGATGTTGAAAACAAAGATTCATCCAGCTCTTCATTCCATATCCATGGCGGCCAGCCAGGCTCCGGTCCACGCAGCCTGAAAATTGAATCCGCCTGTGATGGCATCGATGTCGAGGATCTCCCCGGCGAAGTATAAATTGGGTAGTTTTCGGCTTTTGAATCGCCGCATATCCACCTCGCCGAGGGCGATGCCACCTGCTGTGACGAATTCCTCCTTAAATCTGGTCTTTCCGGAGACTTCCAGCTCCTGGCCACACAAGGTCTGAATCATTTTTTCCAGCTGCGGCTTTTGCAGGACGGACCATTTTAATTCCGGAGGAATATTGCTTTTCATCATCAGGTAGATCCACAAGCGCGATGGGATCTCAAACAGGGGATGGCGGTGCACGATCCTGTCGCCGTGCAGACTTTTGTATCGGGTGAGCGAGGTCCGCACCTCTTCTCCGCTGAGTTTTGTCCAGTTTATTTCCAGCCTGAATTTGTACTGGCGCTCAAACAGAATTCTGGCTCCCCAGGCTGACAGTCTGAGTACGGCCGGGCCACTGAGGCCCCAATGCGTGATGAGCACAGGCCCCTCAGCGGCAAGTCCGCATTCTTTGACTTCCAGTGCGGCTGCACGCACGCTGAGCCCCATCAGTTTTTTCAGTTCTTCGTCCGGGATGTTGAATGAAAAAAGAGACGGGACCGGTTCAACAACCGCATGGCCCATTTCTTTCAGAAATTTCCAAATTCGGTTGTCACTGCCTGCGGCCAAAAAAAGCACGCCTGCACTGAAATTATTTTGATCTGTCTGTATGGTCCATGTTTGATGCGGCTCGTCCCATGCAAAGGAGTGGGCCCTGCAGCGAGTTTTCAGCTGGATGCGATGCATGGCAAGTTGCTGCATGAAGCAATCGACGATGCTCTGAGACCGGTTGGAGGCAGGAAACATCCTGCCATCCTCTTCCACTTTCAGGGGGACGCCTCTGTCCTCAAACCACCGGACCGTGTCCGCCGGTCCGAATTTGTGAAAGGGTCCCAGAAGCTCTCTAGAGCCCCGCGGATAGTTGAGGATCAGTTCGGAGGGATCCCAGCAGGCATGGGTCAGATTGCACCGCTCTCCGCCGGATATCCTGACCTTGGCCAAAGGCTCTGCGCCCGCTTCCAGGATGAGGATTTTTTTTCCGGGATTTTTTTCTGCGTAATTGATCGCACAGAAAAAACCTGCGGCACCGCCACTCACCACGCTCACA
>CAYXKO010000485.1:0-2273 GCA_964465435.1 uncultured Saprospiraceae bacterium
CGCAGGGTATCCGGTACCGTGCTGCCACCTTTTTCCAGGATCCAGGTAAAGAGTACATTGCGGGAGCCATTGCCGGTGTAGCGGAAGAAGGCCGTATCGCCTACGGTGATGGTGTCCGGCCCCTGAAAGGAGCAGCTCAGGATGCAGTTGAAGTTGGTGCAGACCGTGTCGCGGCAGACGCCGTTGTCCACGTACACGCAGTAACAGCCGGGCATGGGAGGTACAAAGCATTGGTCCTTGGTATAGACAGCGGGCGTATTGCATGCCACCCAGACGTAGTCCAGGCCGGCAGGAAAAGCGCAGAGGGTATCACCCTGCCTCAGAATGGCGGCCCGGAAGGGCGGAAGGACCCGGACCGTGGCGGTGGAACCGGGATTGAGTTCGGCACAGTTGGCATCGCCCACGCGGGTGATCTCGTAGGTGGTGGTGCTGGTCGGACATACGGTCAGATCGTAGTTGAATCCCGCACTGGTGTACTGGCTCAGGACCCCATTGGCAAGGACGGTAAACTGGAAGGGAGGTGTGCCGGTAAAGCCAATGTTGAGGATTGCACAATCGCCTTCGCAAATGGTGTCGTTCGCCCTGAATTTGGCTGTCGGCTTGGGCAGGACGAGCACGTCCACCTCGCAGGTTTGAGGGGCCTGCCCGGGTTCCTGGTACACCAGGTTGATCTTGCAGTTGCCCGTGGAGGTAAAGCAGGCGGCCTGGGGGTCCCGGGCATTGGGCTGTGCGATGGTGCCACAGCTGTTGCTCCACTGGAACGTGGCATTCGGGGAGGCATTCCCCACGAAACTGACCGGCAGGCAATCGCCCAGGCAGGCTTTTGCAGGCGCATCAATGCAGGAGCTCTGGGCCATCAGCCCGGCATCCCAAATCAGAAAAATGGTTAGAAAACGGATGAACGGAGAGAGTAGTGAAAGAAAACGCATACTGAGGAGTATTAAATGGTTAAAAAATACCTTGCTCAGATTTCAGGAGACAGGTTCCTGTGTTTGATGCGTGATTTATCCGTGTTCCGCAAGACAAAGATACATCCACAGCAATTCATTTTCCTAATAATTTCTTAAAAACGCTTTTGTCATGGACGGGCGGCCCTGTGCATGACGAACATCCCTTACTTTTGAGATCCGTTTTCTTATTGTTCAGGATGATTGTTTACCGGATGCGCGTCTGTTTGTTCATGCTTGCCCTTTTTCTGTTGCAGGAGGCGGGGTCTGCCACGGGCGTGGATCCTCAAAAGAGTCTCCCGGCACGCAGGGTGACGTCACCCATCCTGATCGATGGAAAACTAAATGAGCAGGCCTGGTCTCAGGCACCCTATGCGGAGGGTTTTATCCAAAACGAACCCAACCCGGGCGCCAAAGCCACCCATGATACCAAGGTCATGTTCCTCTACGACGGCCATGCCATTTACATCGGGGCCATCCTCTACGATCCCGAACCCTCCAAGATCCTCCACGAACTCTGCATCCGCGACAATACCAGCAATTCCGACCTGTTCAGGGTTTTTCTGGACGCCTACCAAAGCGGATTGAACGGCTTTAGTTTTTCGGTGAATGCAGCGGGCGTGCAGTCCGAGGCCATCGTTTCCAACCATCAGGAAAATCTCAACTGGAATGCCGTCTGGGACAGCGAGGTGCGCATCGACAGCATGGGCTGGGTGGTGGAAATGAAGATACCCTTTTCCTCCCTTCGTTTTCCCAAGGCGGAATGGCAGCAATGGAATGTGCAGTTCACCCGCGAGATCCGCAGATTCAGGGAGACCTCTCACTGGAGCAAGGTGGATCCCCTGGTCAACGGGTGGGTGCAGCAAAGCGGCCGCGTGGATTCCCTCGGACAGCTGGCCTCGCCGCTCAGACTCTCTCTTACGCCCTTTGTTACGGCTTACCTGAATTCCGCCCCCGATCCGGGCTCCCAAAAATTCACGCCCTCCTACAGCGCCGGAGCGGACCTAAAATACGGCATCAACCAGGCCTTTACGCTGGACATGGCCCTGGTGCCCGATTTCGGACAGGTGATCTCAGACCGGCAGGTGCTCAACCTGAGCCCCTTTGAGGTCTTTTTTGACGAGAACAGGCAGTTTTTTACAGAGGGTACCGAGCTGTTCAACCGCGATGGCCTGTTTTACTCCAGGCGGATCGGAAGCAGGCCATTGCTTTATGGTTCTGCTTTTAACCAACTCGGCGAAGGAGAAAAACTGGTCTCCAATCCCGATGTAAGTCAGTTGTACAATGCGACCAAGATCAGCGGGCGCACGGCGGGAGGTACGGGCC
>CAYXKO010000486.1:0-2272 GCA_964465435.1 uncultured Saprospiraceae bacterium
CTGCTTGATTCAGCTGCAAAGTAAAGGGAAAAATCTCAATACCGAAGGGACCATTGGACGGAATGCCCGTGAGAAACCTTCCTGCCGGAGGGTGAATGGGAGGGCCTCGGATCGACTTGTCAGATCCACACTAAACAATCTTGCCGCTCCGTTTGTAATCATGGGCCAAGTAAATGGAAACCAAATGAAAAGGAATTTCACCCTGACACTCATGACCATCCTGGTCCTTGCATTTGTTTGCGGGGCAGCCTGGATGGGTTTCAGCAAGTATTTTGAGATCACCCGGAATATCGAGATCTTCAGCAATGTATATAAGGAGATCAATGCCAACTACGTGGATCAGACCGACCCATCCCGTCTGATGAAAACCGGCATAGACGCCATGCTCAAATCTCTGGACCCCTTTACCAATTACATTTCTGAGGCCCAGATCGAAAACTACCGGCTTGCCATCGAAGGCAAATACAACGGGATCGGGGCTAAGGCCCGGAAAATTGGAGAGTACGTGACCATCACGGAAATCTATCAGGATTACCCTGCCCACAAGGCAGGACTCCGGATCGGCGATCAGGTCCTCTCGGTCAATGGCCTGGATGCCAAAGGAAAAGAAAGCGAGGATCTTTATCAGATCATGCGGGGGATGCCCAAATCAGAAGTGGACCTGGTGGTCCTCAGGCCCGGCGAGAAACAGCCCCGGACCCTGAAACTGGTCCGCGACGAGGTCAACATCCCCAATGTGCCTTACTCGACCATCCTGCCTGACTCCATCGGCTACATCGTGCTGGCCACTTTCTCCGAAAACGCAGGTAAGAACGTCCAGGATGCCCTCAGCAAACTGAAGGCAGGACATCCCGGCATGAAGGGCGTCATCCTGGACCTGCGGGACAATGGGGGTGGTTTGCTGCACGAAGCGGTCAACGTCTGCAATACCTTTATACCACAGGGACAACTCATAGCCAGCACCCGCGGCAAGCTCAAGGAACACGATCAGGTGTACCATACGCGCATGTCGGCGGTGGACGAACAAATTCCCCTGGCCGTATTGATCAATGGCCAGTCCGCTTCCGCTTCCGAGATCGTGAGCGGAGCCATCCAGGACCTGGACCGGGGCGTCGTGATCGGCCAGATCTCCTATGGCAAGGGACTGGTGCAGAACACCAAGGACGTGGGATACAATGCCAAGGTCAAACTGACCATTGCCAAGTACTACATTCCTTCAGGGCGTTGCATCCAGAGCGTCAGCTACGATGCGGATGGCAATAAGATCCACCTGCCTGATTCGCTCAAGTCAGCCTTCAAAACCCGAAGCGGAAGGACCGTGTACGACGGGGGCGGCATCATGCCGGACGTCGAGGTCAAGGATGCCAACTACCCGCCGATCATCAACAAACTGATCGAACAAAATCACATCTTCCATTATGTCACCCGCTATTGCCTCAGCCATACCGCACCCGCCGACCCTTCCAATTTTGAATTTACGGAGGTGGATGATTTCATCAAATACCTGCGGGAAGTAAAGTTTGATGACCAATCCATCCTGGACAAGAAAATAGCCGAACTGGACAGTCTGGCCAGAACCATGCCCGATTTGAAACTGGACCGCGAGCTGGCGGCCCTCCGGAATACCCTGGAGCAGGACCAGTGGAAGGAAATAGAAAAACACAAATCCCGCATCGCCCAGGTCATTGGCGAGAGTATCGTGGAAAGAAGCCACTTTGAGCGGGGACTGTTGATCAATCGGCTGGTCCACGATCCCCTGGTACGGGAAGCCAATGGCTTCCTTCTGGACCCGGCCAAATACAGGAATATCCTTAAACTTAAAGGTTGACCCATGGACTGCATCCTGCATTTGGAAGCCGGTCCGCCCGGTTGTTCCGTGGCGATCAGCAAGGATGGCCAACTGCTGGGTGAACGGCTGGACCTGGGTCGGGAGGCGGCAGCGGACCTGATGGTCCTGAGCCGGGAACTATTGGAGAGCCTGGGCTTATCCGTGCAGGACATAAGCGCTGTTTCGGTCCCGGCGGGTCCCGGGTCCTATACTTCCCTGCGCACGGGCTACGCCATGGCCAAAGGGCTGTGCGCATCGCTCCGGGTCCCTTTGATCTGCCTTTCCAGCCTTGAAATTCTGCTCCACGCCGCTGCATCTTCCCTGTCCCGGGAGTTTCCGGAAGGGGGCAGGGTGCTCTGCCTCATGCATGCCCATAAAAACCAGTTTCTGGGCCAGCAATTTGACGAAAATGATAAAAAACCATGGGGTGGTCTGCGGGAGATG
>CAYXKO010000487.1:0-2271 GCA_964465435.1 uncultured Saprospiraceae bacterium
GTCAGGACAGAGGACCAAGAGAGGGTAGAAGGGAAAAAAGAAGATAAAAATTAGTTATTTGTTGTAATTTTGCAACTCTTTTTCAAAAAACATCCAATAATATAAAGGTATGTTACAACCTAAACGACTGAAATACAGGAAACAGCAAAAAGGCCGGAACCGTGGGGATGCCCATCGCGGTCATACAATTGCCTTTGGTTCTTTTGGACTAAAATCTTTGGATTCAGCCAGAATTACGGACCGGCAGATTGAGGCTGCGCGTATTGCCATGACCCGTTATATGAAAAGGGAAGGTAGTGTTTGGATCCGGATTTTCCCCGACAGGCCGATCACTTCCAAACCCGCTGAGGTTAGGATGGGTAAGGGTAAGGGATCCCTGGATCACTATATCGCAGTTGTAAAGCCTGGTACCATTATGTTCGAAATGGATGGTGTGCCGTTTAATGTGGCTGAGGAGGCTTTCAGACTTGCGGCCCAGAAATTGCCGGTTTTGACCAAGACCATTGTGAGAAGGGACTACAATTTTACTACCAACAGTTAATTGAAACGACAATATGAAATCCAGGAAATATTCTGACTTTATAAATATGGAGCTTGAAACCATCCACAAGGATCTGGCTGTGGCAAAGGATAACCTGAGCAAACTCAAGTTTGAGCACAAAGTAAAAGGTTTGGCAAATCCTTCTGCAATCACCCAATTGAGGAGAGAGATCGCACAGATGAATACCGAGCTTTCAAGAAGAAAAAATTCCAAATAACCTTCATCCACTATTCATAATCATTTATGCAAAGGAATTTAAGAAAACAGAGAATTGGTGTAGTGACTTCCAATAAGATGGATAAAACCATTGCTGTCACCATTCAGCAAAGGCTGCTCCATCCGAAGTATGGCAAGTACGTCAAAAAGAACAAAAAGTACTACGCTCATGACGAATCCAATCAGTGTGGAGTAGGGGATTTGGTACGCATTATGGAAACCAGGCCACTCAGTAAATTGAAGTGCTGGCGTCTGGTGGAGATTATTAAGAAAGGCGAATAAGAGAGAATTCATTAAATCAAAGAAATATGATTCAGCAGGAAAGTAGATTGAGAGTGGCAGACAACAGCGGTGCGAAGGAAGTTCTTTGTATTCGTGTCCTGGGTGGTACGGCGAGAAGGTATGCCTCATTGGGCGACAAGATCGTAGTCACCGTTAAGTCAGCCTCTCCGGGAGGTGTTAAGAAAGGCACGGTTTCCAAAGCTGTTATTGTCCGTACGGCCAAGGAGGTAAAAAGAAGGGACGGGTCCTATATCCGTTTTGATGACAATGCTGTCGTGTTGCTCAATGCTTCTGATGAGCCCCGTGGTACTCGCATCTTTGGCCCCGTGGCCAGGGAACTGCGCGAGAAGGACTACATGAGGATTGTTTCTTTGGCACCCGAAGTGATTTGATACAGTTAAAACTAGTATGGCAATGAAACTGAAAATTAAAAAAGGGGATACTGTCCAGGTGATCGCAGGCTCTCAAAAGGGCAAAAAAGGAGTTGTTACCGCTGTGATCAAGGATGCAAATCGTGCTGTGGTTGAAGGCATTAACATTCGTAAGAAGCACATGAAGCCAACCAACAACAACCCCGGAGGAATCATGGAAATTGAAGCACCTCTGCACATTTCAAACCTTTCTCTTCTGGATCCAAAATCCGGAAAGCCTACCCGCGTGGGCTACAGGATGGAAAAGGACCAGAAGGTAAGGTATTCTAAAAAATCCAATGAAATCATTAAGTGATGAGTTACATACCAAGATTAGCCACCTATTATAAGAGCAATGTGGTGCCTGCATTGATGCAGAAATACAACTATTCCTCTCCCATGGAGGTTCCAAGGTTGGTTAAGATTTGCATCAACCAGGGTATTGGCGCAGCCACCCAGGACAAGAAGTTGGTTGATAATTCCGTGTCAGAGTTGAGCATCATCACGGGTCAGAAGCCGGTGCCTACCTATTCCAAAAAGGCGATTTCAAACTTTAAGCTTCGCGAAGGGATGCCCATCGGAGTGCGGGTCACCCTGCGTGCTTCCAGAATGTATGAATTCCTGGATCGCCTCATCACCGTAGCCCTTCCGAGGGTGCGCGACTTCAGAGGCATCAACGACAAGAGTTTTGACGGAAGAGGAAATTATACTCTTGGCATAACGGAGCAAATCATATTTCCTGAGATCGATCTCGACAAGATCAACAAGATCACAGGAATGGATATCACTTTCGTGACCACCGCCAAAACGGATGCAGAGGCT
>CAYXKO010000488.1:0-2271 GCA_964465435.1 uncultured Saprospiraceae bacterium
CTCTCCTTCCGCACACTGGTCGTCAAATAAACGGTACACGAGAAGATCATCCACAATGCCGCCGCTGGTATTGGGCAGGCAGGAATAATGGGCATCTCCGGGGTTTAGTTTGGAAACGTCGTTTGATGTCACTTTCTGGACCAGGTCAAATGCCTGTCTTCCCTTGACGATGAATTCTCCCATATGAGACACATCAAATATTCCCGCAAAATTTCTTACAGCATCGTGCTCTTCTTTTATGCTTGAATAGGAAATGGGCATGTTGTATCCTGCGAATTCAGCCATTTTCGCTCCCAGGGCGATGTGCTTGTCAGTTAGTGCTGTTTGTTTCATTTTGTGATTGTGTTTCTTTTGATTTGTCAGAAAGGGTCGCGCTTTTGATCACATCTCCTACTTGAATTACGGCCATGACGTCGTGCCCCTTGAACATTTTGCCGAAGATGGTATAATTTCCGTCGAGGTGAGGTGTGGCGGTGAAGGTGATAAAAAATTGAGAACACTCGGTGTCCTGTCCGGCACTCGCCATGCCCACCATGCCGGAAGAATGGTATTGATAGGTCGGATGGATCTCGGTTCTGATAGAGTAATCCAGGCCTCCGTATCCGTCTCCGCGAGGACATCCGGACTGAATGACAAAATTGGGGGCCACCCGGTGAATGATCTTGTCCTTAAAGTATTCCTGGCGGATCAATTGTAAAAAGTTGATCACGGAGCCGGGTGCGGCCGCCGGGTAGAGTTCTAGTTGAAGCCTGCCCTTGTCTGTCTCGATCTCTACGGGAATGGTGTCTCCCAATCCTTCCAATAATTTCCAGTCGATCGGGTGATTGTATTCAGGCCGGCGAATGTCAGCGGGTATTTTTTTGATCTTGGCCAAAGCCTTTGAAATGTCATTATAAGTCTCAATGTCGCGGGGCAACTGAAGGTTCTCCTGGGCGGAGGCCAGAACGGAGTCCGGCTTGAAATGCGATTTAAAATAAACCAGTTCGTTGTGAATAAAGGCATCTGCGATGAGTGAAATGCTTCCCAACCGGCCTTTTTCACAGGATTGCCCCAGATATCTTGAAATGTTCTTATAGATCGGGTTATTAGGTCCCGGGTAGGTCAGCTGGAAGACCGACCTTTTGACCATTTTAAGGATGGTCTCCGTAAGGGTGGTGTGCACGATCTCCGGTTGATTGTTGGTCCCCAGTCCAAGCAGATAGGGAAGTTCCTTGAACTCACCTGCGAGCGCACGGATGTAGGCGGCCTTCTCATAGGGGTTTTTGGATTGCTGGATTTGTGATCTGACCTGGTAGATCAGTCCGGCCTTCGTCAGGACCTTGTACGCCGGTGTGATCTTGAGAAGCGATTCCAGAATCATGGATTTGACGATCCAGGATAGCCCACCCTGATCGATCAGAGCGGCCAGGGCCTCTTCGTGCATTTCTTTGCCGTGATCCAGAAAATACTGGGCACCCTGAATGCCAACCTGGATGGATGGATTCTGGATGGCCTTTAAGGCAAGACCATATCCCCGGCCATCGGGAAAATATTGCAGGCCCTTGATCAGCGAGGTCTGCACGCGGACATCCAGGCCTCTTCTGTATAGTTCTTCCAATTCGTTGAGAACGGATTGTGTGCCGATGCGCGCGAAGGCCTGAACCAGGCAAAGCCTGATGTCGGGGTCCTTTTCCTGATAGCAGGCATCCTTTAGCTGATTAAAATAAGGTTTGGTGTCGTGCTCTTTAAAACGCATCAGGCTGTGAGCGGCCAGGATCCTGGTGCTGTCGGGATATTTGGGGTCCAGGCTGACCTCAATCAGCTTTTGCGTGGATTCCGAACAAAATTTTCCCCGGAGCCCATAGCGGTACCAGGCGGAGACCAGCCCGTGCAGATAGGAAGGACTGGCATTCTGATAGGTCTTTACCCCACAGAGCAACCGGAGGGTGGAATCTGTTCCACATCTTCCCAGGGCTTCCAGAATGGCCGCGTTGGTCTGCAGAAATGGTCCGGCGGAGTCGACAGGGATAAAAGCCTGGATCAGCTTGCTTTCTGCTCCGGGGTGGCCAATTAGTCCAAGACTGAATGCGGCCTCCCTGCGCACATTTTCAATGGGGTCCTGCAATAAGGGTGCAATCCGGTCAACGGCATTGGAGTCCTTGCAATTTCCCAATCCCCGCAGGGCAAGTAATCGGATGTAGGCGCGCTTGTCCTGCAGGAAATCATAGAGTGAATCCACGCGACGAGCATCCTGGAGGTTGATTATTTTTTGAACCTCCGGATCACTTAGGC
>CAYXKO010000489.1:0-2268 GCA_964465435.1 uncultured Saprospiraceae bacterium
GGCCTTTACGAGTTGCTGGTACATGTGTTTCCATTTCTCGAGGAGGGAGTTGATCTCCTCGTGCAATTCGGCGACTTTGCGCCCTTCTGCGGCGGTTCGCACGACGATGCCGAAGTTTTTGGGGCGAATGGACTCCACCAGGTTAAACAGCCTTTCCCTTTCTTCGGCCTCCGCGATTTTCTTGGAGATCGCAATGGTGTTGGTGAAAGGGGTTAGGACGACATAGCGTCCGGGGATGGTCAGCTCGCAACTAAGCCTGTGTCCTTTGGTGGAAATGGGCTCTTTGAGGATCTGTACGAGGAGCAGGTTCTTTTTTTCGAGTACCTGTCCCACTTTTCCGTTCTTGTGTATGTCGGGCTGGATCTCAAATTGATCCAGGTAAGGGGTGGTCTGGGCTCCGTGGATCACATCGTGGGTGAATTTCTTGACGGAGTTGAGGACGGGTCCCATATCCGTATAGTGCAGAAAGGCTTCCTTGGTGTGACCTATGTCCACGAATGCGGCGTTCAGGCCCGGCATGAGTTTCCTGACCTGACCCAAAAAAATATCCCCCACGTTGTAGTGCGTGTTGGATTTTTGTTTGTGAAGCTCTACCAGCTTTTTATTTTCCAGCAGCGCTATCTCCACGGTTCCCTGATGGGAGGAGATGATTAACTCTTTTTCCATGCATCTGAAAGTTTAGATGCGGGCTTGAGGATTACCGGCTGATACTGACATTTTAGCTGACCAAGAAGATCAATCATCTAAAAATATCGCATCGGTTCATTGGGCGGATTGGACTCTATGTAAGCAAAGACGAAAACGTCCTAAGGGCCTGGATTGACATCTTCCTGGTGACTCTTTCCTTGATATAAAGGAATAAAGGTCAATGCAGAAAACGGAAAAATAACTCAGTCCCGCCTGGTCAATCTACCTCATTTTCTTTTTGTGCCTGTTCTTTCTCAGCCTTTTCTTGCGCTTGTGCGTGGCTATCTTATGTCTTTTTCTTTTTTTACCGCAAGGCATAATTATGGTTTATAAAATTTTTAAATCATTTGATTTGCTGAAGGCAATCTCAGGCATAGTCCAAGTTTCCCTTCATTTGTTTTCTCCCTCCGACCGGCAGATTTTTTCATAAGCTGCAGGATCACCCGGCACCTGGCCCTGAGCCAGGAGTTCGGCCATCAGACAGTTGGCTTCCCGGTCCAGAGGCGCTTTTGCCAGGACCTTGTCCAGGCGCGCCTTTGCCTTTTCCCACTGTCCGGTCTGGAAGGCCAGACGGGTCAGGGTATATTGCAAAGGCAGGTAATCCGGATGCTCTTTTTCCAGGTCGAGCAGCGATCGGATACCGCGCATGGGATCCTCTCCCGGCATTTTTACAGAAACCAGGGCCAGCAAAAGCCGGAATCTGGGTTCAGCCGGTGCCAGCGAAATGGCATTCTGAAGAGAGACCTCTGCATTCTGGCGGCAAAACAGCCTGGACTTTTCCTCCTTCATCTCGTCGATGCCGGCCAGAAAGGTCGTCCCTGCAATGCCCCAGGCCTCCGCCGTCTTTTCCATTTCGGCTACTTTCATGGCGTAGGCTCCTGATATGTCCATGCGCCCGGAACGATACCAGATGCCGGATATGGTCTTAAGGGCTTCCGCTGCCTGTGTGGAATCGCCGGTTTTGTCGTGCCATCCTTCCAGCTCAGCTTTCTGAGCCGGGTCCAGCTTGCCGATCGCTTCTTTTTCCAGGTTTCCGAGTCCGGTCACCTCGAGCACCTTCTGCCTTCCTTTGTCCACTTCCTTTATTACGGGAGAGACAATGTCGAGCAAAAAATAACTCAGGATTCCGAGTCCTGCGATCAGCAAGGCAAGATTGAGGGGCTTTTTCAGCATCCTTATTCTTCTCCTTCTTCTTCGTAAGCAGCTCCTTCAGGTTCCTTGCCCAACTTAACGTGGTCCACAAAGATCTTGGCAGGCTTAAAAGAAGGTATATAGTGCTCCGGAATCTCGATAGCCACGTTTTTCTTAATGTGACGGCCGATCTTCTTGGCGCGTTTTTTTACAACAAAAGAGCCGAATCCCCGGATAAATACGTTCTCGCCTTTGGCCAGAGAGGCTTTCACCTCCTTAAAGAACATTTCCAGCGAGACAAGTACATCCACCTTGGGAACACCTGACTTTTCCGAGATTATGGACACCAAATCCGCTTTTCTCATTTGCTTGATATTTAGTTAGTTATGAATAATTTACTCAAAAGAGTCGGCAAATTTCGCAATTTTCGGTCTTCCGCAAAACAAAATC
>CAYXKO010000490.1:0-2264 GCA_964465435.1 uncultured Saprospiraceae bacterium
CATCATATAAACTGAATTAAAGCCGCCTTTGTGCTGGGCAAGCTCTTTCATCAGATTGTCTGTGATCCTGTTATCGGCAAAGGTCCACCTGTCAATAATCTGGTTATACCTTTCATTGTTGGTGATCAATCCATTGTTGTATGAATCCCAGATCTCATCCACCTCTCTTTTAGCCTCGTCCAGGGTTTTGGATTTGATGGATGGCGTAATAAGGTCTCCAAGGTTAAAGGACAGTCCAGCTTTGAACGCCCAGTAGAAACCCATATCCTTGATGTCATCCAGAAATTTTGCAGTTACAGCAAAGCTAGTCCTGGTGATAATGTCTGCGATGTAGGTCTTCAGAGCTTTTTTGGTCATCAATTCATTGACGTACGGAACCTGCGGAGGAACCGCTTCATTGAAAATCACACGCCCGACTGTCGTTTTGAGGATCTGGTGACCCAGTTGTCCCTGCTCATCTTCAGAGCGAACACGCACCTGAATACTGTCATGCAATCCAATTTTTCCTTCACTAAAGGCAATGATCACCTCTTCGGCACTGTAATAGGTCCTTAACTTGGCTTGCTTTTCAACAATTCTCTCCTTTGTCAGGTAGTAGAGCCCAAGAACCATGTCCTGTGAAGGAAGTGTTACCGGGGACCCATCCTGAGGGTTTAACATATTGTGGGGTGCGAGCATCAACAACTGAGCCTCAAGGATTGAGGCATTGCTCAGCGGTACGTGAACAGCCATCTGGTCACCGTCGAAATCCGCGTTAAATGCTCCGCAAACCAATGGATGAAGCTGTATGGCCTTTCCTTCCACAAGAGTAGGCTGGAATGCCTGTATCGAAAGTCTGTGGAGGGTTGGAGCGCGATTGAGCAGTACAGGATGTCCCTTGAGAATATTTTCCAAAATATCCCAGATCACAGGATCCTTGCGGTCCACCAATTTTTTTGCTGACTTAACCGTTTTTACCACACCGCGCTCGATCAGCTTTCTGATGATAAATGGCTTGAAAAGCTCGGCAGCCATTCCTTTTGGAATGCCGCATTCGTGCAATTTCAAGTTGGGTCCCACCACAATCACGGATCGACCGCTATAGTCTACCCTCTTACCCAAAAGGTTCTGACGGAAACGTCCTTGCTTTCCTTTTAATATGTCACTGAGAGATTTCAATGCCCTTCCACCTTCGGCTTTTACGGCATTGGATTTTCTTGAGTTGTCAAAAAGAGAGTCAACGGCTTCCTGAAGCATCCTCTTTTCATTGCGCAAAATGACTTCAGGCGCTTTGATCTCCAGCAGTCTTTTTAATCGGTTGTTCCTGATGATAACCCTTCTGTACAGGTCATTCAAATCAGAGCTAGCAAACCTGCCGCCGTCCAATGGCACAAGAGGTCTCAGCTCAGGAGGAATCACCGGCAGGTATTGGATGATCATCCATTCCGGCTTATGATTCTTATTATTCAAACCTTCTCTGAATGCTTCTACGACTCTTAGCCTTTTGAGGGCCTCAGATTTCCGCTGTTGAGAAGACTCCGTGGATGCCTGGTGTCTCAGCTCAAAAGAAAGATCGTCCAAATTGATTCTTTGCAACAAATCAAATATGGCCTCAGCTCCCATTTTGGCTATGAACTTGTTAGGGTCCTTGTCATCCAGCATTTGGTTCTCCTTGGGCAGGGTTTCCAGGATTTCAAAATACTCCTCTTCAGTCAGAAGATCGAGCATACTGGAGCCCGCAGCCATTCCGGGTTGAATAACTACAAATCGCTCATAATAAATGATCGTCTCCAGTTTCTTGGAGGACAGCCCAAGCAGGTAACCTATTTTATTGGGCAGACTCTTGAAAAACCAGATGTGAACAACAGGCACCACCAGTTTGATGTGGCCCATGCGTTCCCTTCTTACCTTCTTCTCTGTAACTTCCACACCACAGCGATCACAAACGATACCTTTATATCGGATACGCTTGTATTTGCCGCAGTAACATTCATAATCCTTGACCGGACCGAATATCCTTTCACAGAAAAGACCGTCTCTTTCAGGCTTGTACGATCTGTAGTTGATCGTCTCAGGTTTAAGAACTTCTCCAAAAGACCTCTCAAGGATATCATCAGGCGATGAAAGGCTGATGGTGATTTTCTCAAAATCCTGATCCTGTTTTATGTTTTTGTTTTTAAATGACATTTCCTACCCTTTTAATCAATGTGATGAAAATTAAGACTCAAATTTGACATCCAGAACCAAGCCCCTCAATTCATGAATCAATACATTAAATGACTCAG
>CAYXKO010000491.1:0-2251 GCA_964465435.1 uncultured Saprospiraceae bacterium
AGTTGGTTATACTTTCGCTGATTCTTTGGGAGATGGATTCCGTATCCCTTATTAAATCAGCGACCATCCTATCAAATTGTATTTTATCAGAACACCTACCTGACTCGTGGCAAACCGTGATTACCATCCTGCACAGCGGTTTAACTGAAAGTATTGGGGGGCGAACAAAACATGCTTGCCAGCAAGAAAGGTCGAAGAACAACAATAAGATGCTGCAATGCAAAAAAAAAAGCGCCTCAGATAAGTCCAAGGCGCTTTTCATTTAATTTTTCACACGTCCTACTCCGTCATCATGGAGAAGTTCTTTGGATCTGAAACGCTGAATACATATGAACGTGTGCAGGTCTCGTGCACATATACGTCGTAACCGCTGACCACCCCGGTCACGCGGACCCTTTTGTACTTTGGATCCTGGATGTCCAGGAAGACAGAATCCGGAACACTCTCTGCGAATTCGATCTTGACAGTATAATCGTAATTATCCGGATCGCGGATGAAGATGGTCCTGCCACCCTGCAGTACATTGCGGTTGCGCAATTCAACCTCCATGGTAAAGGTTTTTCCTTCACAGGGCATGGTCTTGCCACAGGGCCCTTTGCAATCCGTCCGGGCAGCCAATGAAGTGACTCCTTTTACATGGTTGTTGCTGCCGCAGGAGAAATGGAGCAGGACGAGAAACAGCAGGCCAAAATATTTCATAAACAATGATTGTTGCATGATGGAATGGTTATTTGCCGGATAACTCGTTGTACAAACGGTCCGCCTTGTAAATGTATTTCATTGCTGCCAGAATTCCTCCGGCATGAACGCATACGGACCGGTTGGCCGTATCGTCGTAGATAAAGTTGCCTGGCAGGGATTCGATGTTGCCGTCAAAAATAAGTCCCACGGCTTCCTTGTTCCTGTTGATGATCGGACTGCCGGAGTTTCCACCTATGATGTCGTTGGTGGCGACAAAATTGAAGGGCGACTGGAGCAGTTCCATTGGAGGATTTTTCCATTTTTCAGGGAGTGACCAGGGGTATTTGGATGCAAATGAAAAATGGCGATCGTACAAGCCAAAGAAGGTGGTCATGTAAGGAGCTGTGGTACCATTGTAGTTGTATCCTTTTACCTTTCCATCAGAAATCCGCAGGGTAAATGTCGCATCGGGAGGAAGGTTGGTTCCTTTTACTGCAAAAACAGAATTGGCAATGCGTGCTTCCAGTGCGCGTCTGCGCGGCGTGCTGGATTGGAAGGCATCCACAGCCTCATTGTACTTGGGTACCAGGATGCGGGACACATCGAGGATCGGATCATCCATTTTTTTGAATTTCTCAGCATTCATGGACAGGATCTTCTCCAGTTTTTCAGAATCCGCAAAATCCGTTTTCTTCAGGATCTTCTCGGCGCGATCAGAAGCTGACTTGCCATCCAGGATCTTTCCTACAAATCTGTTTTCGGGATGTTCGTATTTCTGCATTTCCTCGAGGAAAGTGGAGAAGTAAATTTTTTCCCTTTCAGACTGCAGGTCCTTGCAGATATTGCGGATCTGCCCTTTGAGTTTTTCCAAATCCGTGGCCTTGTCCGGCATGCCGAGCGTCTTTTCGTAACGTCCCAGGGTGTGGATCAGATTGACCACATTTCCCTTGATGCCACCGGGGCTGCCCAGGGTGACGAGCATGGCGTGTTTCTGAAGGTTTTGGGTGGCGTTGGCCAGTTCGTTCCAGGGATCCTCGCCCTTGATTTTGGTTTTGCTGCGGATATCATCCTCCATGGCTTTTTTTCTGGCCATCAGACTCGGGTTGCGCAGTCCGCCCAGGATGCCTGAAAAGGCTTTCTGGCTGTTGCTTAGTCCGAAGATCTCATTCTGCAAGTCAACGCTTGGGTTTGCAGCGTACTCTTTTTCCAGGATTTTGATCCGGTTGTTCAGTAGCTCCAGCTGCATGGGATAGCGATAATCGCGGTCGTATTCCAATTGCTTGGAGGTGCGGTACCTCTCGGTGTTTCCGGGATTGCCGATCACAAAAACAGGCTCTCCTTCCTTGATGCCTTCTCCGTTGAATTTGAAGTAGTTTTCGCCGGAGTTTACGGGCTTTCCGTTTTCATCATAGGCCCTCCAGAAGGTGCAATCCAAAGTATAACGGGGAAAGGTGAAGTTGTCAGGGTCTCCACCGAAATAGCCGAGATCAGTCTCCGGGATCATCACCAGGCGGATGTCGCTGTATTTCTTGTACCCGTACAGGCTGAAACGTCCTCCGGAGTAGTAGGT
>CAYXKO010000492.1:0-2237 GCA_964465435.1 uncultured Saprospiraceae bacterium
GCCGTTGCTCTACCGACTGAGCTAACAGATCTTATCGGCCCTTTTTCAAAAGGAGACGCAAATGTATAACGGAGCGCCGTTTTTTCCAAACATATATTGAAAAAAGCCATGGAAAAGACTAAAAATCAATTCCTGGCACTGCCCAAAGGTACACTTTTAGCATTGAAGAAAGCATGCTGAATGAACGCCCCCTTCATAAATTCCTCAGGATCAATGGCCGATTGCAGGACCACCCCTTTATACTTTCCCGAGAGCAGCATCCTGGCACATTCCAGCATGGGAGCTGCGGTGGTGATCTGTATGCCCTTGAGCTGGTGTGAACCCACCATCCTGGGGGGAATGATGAAACTTTTTTCCTTTATGCGCAGAATCCCCCGGTGGTCAAATCCTTCGACAGAAGCATAGATCACGATCAGGTCATCGTCGACCTGCGGGATGGCGGACTGCATTTTTTCAAGAAGCTGGTATTCCGGCCTGGGATCGGAAGCAGGGATCTCAGCCAGCAGGGACCGGACCCAATCAAAGTGTCCGGGATAGCGGATGGTCTTGTAATCCAGGTTTCTTACGCGTCCGGAGAAGAAATCAGGCAAATCGGCAGCACCACCGGAAGTATAATCATCCTCATACCGGATGCCATCGATGATCATTTGGGTGGTTCCCGACAGAGCGGGAATATTAACCTTATCAAAATCCCTGATCGCCACCGTATCTTTCAGGTACTCGGTGGCCACGCCGATGGGACTCCAGGTAAAGCCATAAAAGGAAGGCGCCTTGACCACGCGGGTGAGCGCACCCACCTTCATCGAGATCCGCTCAGCCTTGTCGACCTTATATTGGTTGCAAAAATCCACAAACAGCTTGTGCGCCAGGATATTTACAAATCCCGGAGCAAGGCCTGCCTGAAGCACAAATCCCTTTTCAGCTCCACTGACCATTTCGGTAATGGCGTTTGTCTCCGCCACGTATTCGGTCAGATTCACATAATGCAGGTCGTACTTCAGGGCCAGAGCTGCCATCATGGGAGCCTGTCCTCCGGGAAGACAATCCAGTAATATCTCCGCCGATCCGAGAATATATCCTACCTGATCCGTCAGATCCGAGGAATTCAGATAAAAAGGTTCGACCTGTACGATGCTCGACGCCCCTTCGCGGATCCAGACAGCCACTTCTTCGGCCACCTTTATATCCACATCACCGATGTATATCTCACAAGGCATATCGGGCATCTCTGCCAGCATCAATCCTGCCGCTCTTCCTATCCCGCCGGCTCCGGCGATCACAAATTTGTTGGTCTTCACAAAAAAAATTTAAGCTCTCACAAAAGTACGCTTCTTAAACGCAGCGCCGCGAATCCGGATCAGCCCGCAAGGCATAAAGTTATGTTAATACAATATTTACATATTTTAATAAAAACATATGTATAAATTTCTATTCATATTATATAATTAATTAATATGTAAATACCACTTTATCAATAAAAAATACTTTAAATAAATTGACAATATTTAAAAACGTCATACATTAGCGTCGGTTTTAATATATAATCTACTATCAATCCTATGTCCAGGTCCAAATCCGCCAAGCGCGATAAAAAAGCGTCGTGGCTACAATCCTTCCAAGATGAAAGAGTAGCCAAAATAGCAGGAATGTTTTCCTTCATGTCTGCCATTTATCTCTGTATCTCCTTTATTTCCTATTTGTCCTCCTGGAAAGCGGACCAGGATAAGGTGCTGCAACTGTCCTGGAGCCTGTTGGTAAAATCGGGAACCGACGTATCAAACTGGCTCGGCAGACTCGGCGCACTTACTGCACACTTCTTCTTCTACTACGGCTTCGGATTGGCCAGTTTCCTGTTTATTCCCATCCTTGTTCACTTGGGATTCCGGTTTATCAGAAAATCCGGATGGCTCCGGTTGTTGAGATTCAGCACCCACAGCCTGCTGATGATGGCGCTGCTGTCCATGATCCTCGATTTTGTGTTCAGAAGCAGTTACTTCCCATTTGGAGGTGCGTTTGGCAGCAGGACCAATAGCATCATGGCAGCCTACGTCGGAGACATTGGACTCGGAGTGGCCCTTATTTTCACCATGATCACCTTTGTCATTTGGTATTTCAATCCAAACTTTCAAAAATTACAGCTACAGACCTTTGGTTCCGGGGAAACCGACTCCTTTTTGGACTGGTCCCAGGCATTAAAATGGTCCAAAAGCGAAGAATCAGCCCCTTTGGGCGGCATG
>CAYXKO010000493.1:0-2227 GCA_964465435.1 uncultured Saprospiraceae bacterium
CCATCATGCTCAAAGTCAGATGCTGAAAGAACGCCTTGCACTTGGCAATCTGCCCAAGGCTGAGCAAGGTGGAATCATGTACATCCCGATACAAATCCACATGCTCTTATCCGACCAGGGCAACGGTTTATTCAATATGTTCTCACTGGAGGAGTCCATCTGCACCTTGAACAGCGATTTTGCGGAAACCGGTTTTCAGTTTTACATGGAAAACGAGATCAACTATATCCGGAGCACCAAATGGGACAACCACGAAAATTTTGAGGACGGCATCGAGATGATGAAAACCAACAACAAGCCGGGAGTGGTGAACTGCTACATCGTGACCAATCCTGCAGGTAATTGCGGTTATTTCGCCTGGGACGGAGATGCCGTTGCACTCAGTAAGTCCTGCCTCGGAAAAACCACGCATACCTGGGCCCATGAGCTGGGACATTTCTTTTCCCTGCCTCACACTTTTTTTGGATGGGAAGGGACTTCCTACAGTTATGGCAAACCGACCATTGAATTTCAAGACAGGGTTTGGAGGCCCATCGAAAACGTCAACAGGGATGATTGTGCCAATCAGGCAGATGGATTCTGCGACACCTATCCGGACTACATCAGCAACCGATGGAACTGTACGGAAGACAAAAAGAGCAATTCTCCCATGAAGGATGTGAACGGTCAGGAATTCTATGCGGACGGCAGTTTGTTTATGTCCTATTCCAATGACCGTTGCATGAGCCGATTCTCTGCGGATCAATCAGAGGCCATGCGCAATTTTCTCGAAACGAGGCGCAGCTCATTAAAAAGAACCGGCATAAGCCCGGTCATTCTTGGCTCCATAGACCGGACCGCGATGTATCCCCAGGATTCTTCCTCCGTCCCCGGCACCAGCATTCGATTTACCTGGCCGGAAGCCGAAGGAGCTGATGGATATCTGTTTCAACTATCCCGCAACGCGTCCTTCACCCTGCCCATCAAATTTTCCGTATTAAACAGCAATGAAATCACAGTGGATAACCTCCTGCCCGGACGCAATTATTTCTGGAGGGTAAAAGCCGTAAACCGATTTGAATTTTGCAACCCGACCACGGGGACGCTTAGTTTCACCACCGAAGTTCTTTCTTCCACAGATTCTGAAGTCTCCGGCGACGGCAAAATTCAGATCGTACCTAATCCGGTATCAGGAAATGAGGCCGTATTGCTGATCACGCAAAGGGGAATAGCAGAACAGGTGCTTTCAGTCACCGATCCCATGGGCAGAGACATAAACCATGAAAAAACAATTCTGGACGAAGACCGTGTGCAGTTGCACATACCCCAATCCCTGCCGGGGGGAGTATACATCCTCCGTGCTCAAAAAGAACAGGCTGTGACCACCGCCAAAATCGTCGTCCACTAAAAAACATCAAACAGAAAACATAACCAATGAACTTACACGAATACCAGGGAAAAGCTATTTTAAAATCATTTGGCCTGCCCGTGCAGGAAGGAATATTGATAGAATCCCCGGCAGAAGCTGAGCCAGCCTTTCTGGAGCTACAAAAAAATACAGGAACCCAATTTGCAGTTGTCAAAGCCCAGATCCATGCCGGAGGCCGGGGCAAAGGCGGAGGAGTCAAACTTGGAAAAAACCTGGAAGAAGTAAAATCACACGCATCCAACATCCTGGGCATGATGCTTAAAACGCCTCAGACCCCCGGGGGGATGGAAGGTCCCGGCAAGCTTGTACGCAAAGTATTGATCGCCGAAGACAGTTATGCACCTGATTTCAGTGCATGCAAGGAATACTATTTTTCTGTCCTGACTGATCGCGGATCTCAGAAAAACGTCATCATCTATTCCAGCCAGGGTGGCATGGACATAGAGAAGGTCGCTGAAGAAACGCCGGATCTGGTCCACAAGGAATTCATCGATGCGGCCCTGGGCATTCAGGATTTTCAACTCAGGAAGATCGCATTTAACCTGGGATTGGAAGGCAAGGCATACAAGGAGATGTGCGCCTTCGTCAAAAAACTATACGTGGCTTTTGTCGATTCCGATGCGACACTGATAGAAATAAATCCCTGCCTTCGTACCGGAGATGACAGGATTCTCGCCGTTGACTGCAAGTTTGCCCTGGATGACAATGCGCTTTACCGGCATCCGGATTACGAGGCCATGAGGGATGACACTGAAGAAGATCCCACTGAGGTAGAGGCCCGCATCAACAACCTGAATTACGTAAAACTGGACGGCAATG
>CAYXKO010000494.1:0-2225 GCA_964465435.1 uncultured Saprospiraceae bacterium
TTGCCTTTGACAGATAGCCCACGGCTAATCGAAGTATTGAATTTCTTTTAACCTCTTGCTCAGTGTTTCTACCATGAGCAATTTGATATTATGTTATCAACCAATAGCATCGCTATAAATTGATATTTCCCTCCATCCCTCCGAATCCAGGAAGGCGCGGTACATGCCCTCAGTGTTGAAGGAAAGACAGACGTTTCCCAAGGCATCCACGCCGATCAGGCCTCCGTCGCCGCCCAGGGAGGGCAAGATCTCGTGGACCATTTTATCGCAGGCTGCCTGCAGGCTCAGACCTGCATAATGCATCAGGGCATGCACGTGAAAGGCGGCATTGGCCCGTAAGAAATACTCGCCGGAACCGGTACAGGAAATGGCGCAACTGGCGTTGTTGGCATAGGTGCCCGCACCAATGATGGGGCTGTCTCCGATGCGGCCGTATTTTTTGTTGGTCATGCCCCCGGTGGAGGTGGCAGCGGCCAGATTGCCGTGTTGGTCCAGCGCCACCGCGCCTACGGTGCCAAACTTGCGGTCGTCAGCTTGGTGGTCGAGCATCATCCGGTCGCTGTCGCGGACGGACAGCAATTGCTGCCAGCGGTATTCATCGTAAAAATAATTTTCCGGCATTCGCTCCATACCCATTTCTGCCGCAAAGCGGTCCGCACCCGGTCCTGCCAGCAGGACGTGATCCGTTTTTTCCATGACGAGTCGGGCGAGCCTGACCGGATTTTTGATGCCGGTACACATGGCCACCGCTCCAGCATCCAGGCTCTTGCCTTCCATGATGGAGGCATCCAATTCGTTTTTTCCTTCGTGCGTGAATACCGCCCCCCTGCCTGCATTAAACAAGGGGCAATCCTCCAGTACCACCACGGTAGCCTCCACGGCGTCCAGGGCCGTCCCGCCTGATTCCAACACCTTCCATCCGGCCTCCAATGCCTCATTCAATGCATCCCGGTAGGCCTTTTCCTTCTCCGGTGTCATGGAGTCCGGGAGAATGGTACCGGCACCTCCGTGCAGGGCTAAGGCATATTTCCTCTGGCTCATATATTCATTTTCTGTTTGCAATCAATTTTTCCTTTTGGATCCAGCATAATAAGCTTGTTGGCATCTTGGATTTTCAATACAAAAAGCTCTTCTGATTCATAAAAAAGAGAAGATAGGCTTTCTGTTCTTCAATCCAGTTTCGGCTTCAAATACCTTGCAGAATGGGATTCCTGTACCTTCACCAGGCCTTCGGGCGGCCCCTCGTACAACAGTTGTCCCCCTTGCTTGCCTCCTTCCGGGCCCAGATCGATCAGCCAGTCTGCGGTCTTGATCACATCCATGTTGTGCTCAATGACCAGGACCGTATGGCCTTTCTCCACCAATCCGTGCAGGGCATACAGCAACTTGCGGATGTCGTCAAAATGAAGACCCGTGGTGGGTTCGTCAAAGATGAAAAAGATCCTCTGGCTTGCATCTTCAAGTCCCAGGTAATATCCGAGCTTGAGTCTCTGGGCCTCTCCTCCGGACAAGGTGCTGGAGGACTGGCCGAGCTTCAGGTAACCCAGGCCGACGTCGTACAGGGGTTTCAGTTTGCGCACGATCTCCTTTTTGTCCCTGAAGAAGTCCAGCGCCTCTTCGATGCTGAGGTTGAGCACGTCGTAGATGTTCTTGTCCTTGTAATGAACCTCCAGGATGTCGTTCTTGAATTTCTTCCCGTTGCAGTCTTCGCACAAAAGCGTCACGTCTGCCAGAAACTGCATTTCCACCACGATCTCGCCGTCTCCCTTGCAGGCCTCGCACCGGCCTCCTTCCACATTGAAGGAAAAGTGCTTGGGTTGGTATCCGCGGATCCTCGACAATTGCTGATTTTTAAAAATGTCCCGGATGTCGTCATAGGCCTTGACATAAGTGGCGGGATTGGACCGGGAGGATCGGCCGATGCCTTGCTGGCTGACCATCTCCACCTGGGTAAGCATGTTCAGTGGCCCGGTCAGTGCGGCTCCAAGCAGGGCGTCCTCGGGAATGGAGTCTTCCAAAACCTGCTGAAGCAGGGGATAGAGCAGGTGTTTGACCAGGGTGGTCTTGCCGGATCCGGATACGCCCGTCACGCAGATCAGGTTCTGAAGGGGAAAGGCCACTTCCACGTCCTGCAAATTATGCAGCTGTGCGCCTGTGAGTTTCAGAAAATCCCGCTGGGGCCTTCTGAAGGCAGGCTTTTCGATCTGCTTGAATCCGGTCAGATA
>CAYXKO010000495.1:0-2218 GCA_964465435.1 uncultured Saprospiraceae bacterium
GCGACAAAAAGTGGGAAAGTTAAATTACATAAATTATTTTGGACAGGTGTGATTATAACATAAAAATTAAAGTATTTCATTAGATCTATGGCTTGATCAGTCGCTCGCTAAGCCAAAGATGACCTTGTACATCCATTAATTGAAATAAATAGATACCCGGGATGGTTTCATCAGGAAAAGGAATCATGTATTGAACCCCCTCCTGAGGATCAATTGTGCGCTGCATCAAAATCTCACCTTCGATATTAATAAGTCGCATTTGAAGAGATTCATCCGTTCTCACTCTACTCAACAGATAGATCCAGTTTGAAAGTACCGGATTGGGATAAACCTCAAATGCCTTTTGCCGACCGGAGGCAAGGTCCTCTGTCGAAACAGTTTTATCGCATCCGGGGACCAGGCAGCCCAAAGAATCCAAATGCATCACCCAGCCTCTGATCGCACTGGCAGAATCATCCGACACACGACCACAAGTCACCAATCCTCCATAAGGACTTTCTTGTAGCTGAAACAAATCCATCCATCGCGCGCGATCATTCGTCCACCCCAAGGGCAGATACTTTCTCATCCATAGACTGTCACCCGAAGGAGAGGCCTTAAAAAGATATCCATAACTTGCCTTTGGAAAATTAAAATCATGCACGGACCCACATGCCACAAAACCAGAACCATCTGATAATCCAATAATACTACCTACGAAATCAGTTAAAGTGTCATGGACTTTACCTCCTTGTTCATGAAATCTCACTTTCCAAACGGCGGAATCCAATTCTGGACTATACCGGATAATATAGGGTATGCACGTAACATGTCTCGATTGATCCACGGGAGATAGACAAGCCAACATAGTAAATGTCCTATCAGAGTTTCTAATATATTTTAAACCATCCGCATAACCGTAACTCAAATGCCAGTCCTTGCCAAATTCGGAGAAAGAATGTCTCTGCACTTTTAATATATTGCCACTGCTGTCCATTCTAAGATAGAGATCCCAGGCATAACTGTGGTAGTTTTTCTTTGGATCAAAGTAGATTTCAATTCCAACCAATTCAAAAATATGACCATCTGGGCTATCTATCCAGTTGTAGCGCACCTGATAATCTTTACCTGATCGAATATCTGGAATTGAAATAACCCGGTTAATATTTAAATTCTGATCGAAATCCACAATATAATGCCTGGGATTTTTAGGCTCAGCGTAAGATCTGTACACATAGAATAGATTATTCCCTCTGTAGTTACAATCTGAGGTGCAATCAAAACTGAAATCTCCAAAATCAGGTCTTGTTGGCATATTACAACTAACAATTATACCTTTATAGAGATTTAATCCAGTAATTATTTTATCTGAATAATTGTTTATTTTATCCCAATAATACAATCCTCTATGTATCCAGATTGAATCCGACACTTTAACCATTTTAGTACTTGAAAAGGTATTCAAATAAAGATCAGGTCGGCATGAATTTGTCAATGTGGAATTCAGAATCACATTTCCATTGTAATCCAGTCCAGTAGTGCGAACCTCAATAAGCTTCTTGGTGCCATTGGAATCTTCTGAACTAACACCATCACCTACCAAAAAAATATAATTTGAATCCAAGGCAAGTTCATAAAACTGAGATTGGCCATTGGCAGTGCCCAAATCGGGTAATAAATTAAAAAAGTTTCTGATCTGAGCTGGCAATTTAAAGGAAATCACAAAAACGATGGTAAAAATCCTACAGCATTTATATAAAAAGGATTGCCGGCACATAACCATTTGAGGTATTCAAATTAACAAAAATTATTGCTTCATTCAATTGAAACGACTTAGCACAAATTAAAAAAACGAGGCATTCACAGATCAACTAAAAATCACCAACAAAAGCTTATAAACCCCTACCTTTTGTCCCAGAACTAGCAAGCATCAAGGGTAAATCGGCTTTAATACATCCCAAAAGTAAGATTAAAAGGGCAGATAAATATCCCTAAAGTGATCCTGCTTTTATTTATTTTATATTAAAGGGGCCAATTTCATGTATACTCCCCTTATGGAACGAAGGAGATAGCTTTTGGCCTGGCCCAGCCTATGGCCAAATACTTTGGCTTAGGCTTAGGCTCAAGCTTAAGCTTAGGCTGTTATCATTGGCTTACACCTTGGCATTGGCTTAAGCGCTCCACACTCACTCCCTCACAACCGCCAGCTTTTCGGTCTTCATCAGAACGCCACGCTCAT
>CAYXKO010000496.1:0-2216 GCA_964465435.1 uncultured Saprospiraceae bacterium
GAGAGACAGGCTGCAATTGCTCAGAATATCCAGTTATTCCAGTGATTTTTTTACCGATGTGAAATTGGCCAGTGCGAGGAACAAAGGATTAAACGGCAGTGACTTCTGGGGCTTTGATTCTGGCTGGAGAAATAAGACATATGCCGGAGGACGCTACCACAATGGCAATACGCTGTACTCGGAAAACAGTCAACCCAAATGGATCCGCATGGGTGGAGCGGAACAAGCGACCGGATACATTCACCCGATCAATACCGGCAAAGTTTTTTTCTCTGACATTGGCGCCTATTCAGTTGACAAAAAAAACGACTCGACCTTTACCTGGTCCTCCATTCCTTCCGCAAAATATCCAAATGAATCCTATTATCCGATGGAATTCAGCAAGATGGTCTGGAGCCCCCTATGTTATTCCAGGGTTTATCTGGGCGAGAAAAATACCTTGTGGATAAGCGAAAACAATGGCGCTTCCTATGCACCCCTCTTTGCTGTACCCGATCAGGATTCATGGATCGAGGATATTGAGATCGCCAGAAACAATCCCAATCATATTTATTTTACGGAAAGAAACAACCGCTTGTACGAAGGAAGGATCTGGAGATCTGAAGATGGCGGCAAAACATTCATAACACTTCCTCCCCCATCCGGCACCACCTCTGGCCAAAGGCGCGTCAAGGCAATAGCCATCAATGAGCAAGATCCTTCCGTCATTTTTCAGGCATTGAGATCGGGCAATTCAATGAACAAAGTTTTCAAAAGCGAGGACTTTGGACAGACCTGGATAAACCTGACCACACCCAGGATAGCCAACCTGGTCATCAGCGACATTATTTTCCAGCAGGGCACTGATGATGGCGTTTACCTTGCCTGTGACGGTGGATTGATCTTTTACAGAAACAAGCACATGTCAGATTGGGAGTTGCATGCCGACGGCCTGAGCGTCAGCCATTTCACAAGAGCCCTCAAGATCTTTTACAAAGGAGACCAATTGATCAATGGTTCGAGCCTGGGAGTCTGGGAAACCCGCCTGTTTGAGAAATCCCGCCCACTGGCACAGGCCTCAGTTGATAAATTGAGCACCCGATGCAACAGGGACACTTTTTACTTTGAAGATTTCAGTGCATTGGAATACGATGGTTCCCAGACCTGGCAGTGGGAATTTCCAGGAGCAAGCTGGGTAAGCAATTACAACACTCCCTCCGCAAAGGTGATTTACCCAGGGTCAGGAAGCTATTCTGTAAGACTAATTGTGTCTAACCGCCAGGGCAGTTCTACATTTTTCTACAAGGACATGATCCGGATTGAGAACAACGAGTGCGAACCTGACAGCGTCCTTGGAAGATCACTGGACCTGGGCGGGAGAAATAACTCTGTAAGCATACCAGCCATTCCATCTCTGAAAGATGCTCAAGGGTTCACCTGCATGGCCTGGATCAAGCTGAATGGGAAACAGGACTGTTTTACCCAAATTATCAGCAACTGGGGCAGCAATGTCGGCATGGGATTTGGCTTTGCTTTTCAGGGATATGTGCCCACCACCAACTTAACTTTTTTCTGGAAAAACGTACCCTATCAACTCACCAGCCCCTTCAATCTGGACACTTTGGTGTGGACCCACGTGGCCATGGTGGTTTACAATGACTCGGTCAGATTGTACAGGGATGGTGTCCCCTGGACCAGAAGGGGCGATTTCAGAGGATTCGATCTGAGTCAAACACCCTGGGAGATCGGCAAGGGCGTGCCCGGGCAGTGCGGAGACTTTAACGGACAGATAGAGGAATTAAAACTATTCAACCGCTCGCTGACCGAGGATGAAATTCGGGCCGGAATGCACCTCATAGAAAAAAATCAGAGTGGCCTGGCTGCCTATTATCAGTTTAATGAAGATGACCCATCCATCCTGTACGACCGCGTTGGCATTTCCCACGGCTTCAATTCATCAGGCAACACCACGGGCTCTACCGCACCCGTATCCAGGGGAGTAAGCCAAAAGCTCAGCACATTGAGTGCCGGCTGGAACAAGATGGATCGCACAGGAACAGATTTTTATCTCAAAACAAGCCCTTCGGCAAACAACTCAGTATTCGGATACCGCCTTGAGGAAAATCCTCATCCGGGTCCCGATGCGGCTTTTGCACCTTTTTCTCCCTATTATTACATCATCAGACAATGGGGCCAGGCCCAAAGCCTCATTCCGGATTCAATATGCTTTGCAAATG
>CAYXKO010000497.1:0-2200 GCA_964465435.1 uncultured Saprospiraceae bacterium
AAATACATTTCCAGAGTTTTTGGCGTGGGTGGCTACCTGTTGAACTACGAAACTTTTACACTCATGCTGGGACTCAGGATGGGATACAGCTTTACCGACATGGTTTCTGATGCCGGAAAGGAAGCCCGTTATCCCGTACCCAATCAAACAGCCTTTAAGACCGCCTCAACCAATCCGGCATTTGTCCAACTGGTTCTGGAGGCCAACCTGGCTTTGGGCTACTATGGAAGAACCTCCTGCAGCAAGAGAGCCACACTCTTTAGCTTCTGATAAATGAAACCAATAAATTCAAAGAAGGCTGCCCTGATCAGGGTGGCCTTTTTTTTTGACCTCAATACTGACCTGTCCGCAACATAACCAGCGTACAGGCCTCCACAACATCAATGCCATGTGCCAAAGCCAGTGCCTTCAGCTCTGCGTTTTCAGTACCCGGATTCATGATCAACCTGCCAGGTCTTACCGACAATATGTATGAATAATATTGTGCCTGGCGCTGAGGGTTGAGATAAAGTGTGATGGTATGGACCCCTGAGCTTACCGGATGTTCTGTCCTGATCTCTACATCTCCCACCACTCCCGGAGCAGATCCAAGGGCTGTCACGGGATGCCCATATTCCCGCAACATCGAAACGGCCAGATAAGAATATCTCGAAGGATTCGTGCTGGCCCCTAATACGACGGTATTCCTCATATGAATCTGGAACAAAACCAAAAATATTTGGTTCACTGTCACTCTAATGACTACCAGCCATATTCAGCCTGATCCGAATTTTATCAGCGCAAGGTTTTGAGATAAAATCACACTGGCACATGAATAATGAGAAGTGATAATTTAAAGGGATTTAACTTATGAGATAAATTCTCAAATAAAATTAATCGCCATTTATATTTTTACCCGCATCTGGTTGAGGTAAGAATACTTTAAGTGTACCCCGTAAGCCGATCGCAGGCATATCTTAAGCCCCATGAAGCCATCCAGGAAACCAAGGCGGATAAAATACATGATCAAGAATTTGGAAACGGGTTTCAGATATAAATGATAAAATCCAGCGTTTTTTCCCTGACGCAGAAGTTTCATGGCACCTTCCCTTGCAAAATTCCTTACCTGCCGGATGTGATCCGATTCAGAAGGATAACTGTAATGCAATATATGCCCCTGCACATCGTGTACCTTCGCATTCGCATCGATCGGCTTGACCGTTTCGTGCAAAATGTCGGGAGTCCATTCGGCCTTAAATTTATTCCAAAGCCGGATTTTGCGATCCGGATACCAGCCACAGTGACGCACCCAGCTGCCTGCGTAAAATGTTTTTCTGTTCAGACGGATGAGATCCTTTAAGCCATTTTCCTTTTCTCTAAGTATGCATCTGACCAGTTCCTCGTCCAGGACCTCATCCGCATCCAGGGAAAGTATGAAATCATGGGAAGCCATAGCTGTTGCTGCCCGCTTTTGCATCCCATAACCCTCGAATTTTTTTTGGTAAAAGCGAACTCCCAGATGTTTACAGATCTCCTCAGTGCGATCGCTGCTAAAGGAATCAAGGACCACGATCTCATCGCAAACTCTTTGCATGGAGCGGATACATCTCTCGATGCAATTCTCTTCATTAAACGTGATTACGACCCCTGAAATCCTTTCCAATGTTCCTGAATATAATTTATTTCAGACAAAGATAGGTAATTCACTGATATGTTAAATTGTGCATGCATCTTGCTTAATACAAGCAACTCCGCAGATCTGAAATTAAATATAAATGCAGGAAATCCATAAATTAACTTCTTAACACATTTTTGTGCGACAACATATAAAAAATACCTACAAATAGGGATGGTCAGAATTGACCTCTCATTGATGACGCTCAACTATTTTTACGCTTCATTTGAACACCAACACTCTTTCTCAACCCATTACCCTTTTCAGACCCGTTTTAATTTTTTGAAGAATTAAAACCGTTTTTATGTACATGCCTTTCATACCTTTTACCAGGCTGTACCTGCCAGCCTTACTCCTATTGTGCTTGCTCTGTCCTGACCTATCCGGACAGCGGTTAAAGTACAAAACGCCAACGCAGGACGCTTATCAGGCACTCCATTATAACTGCAACACGGCTCCGGTCCTGACTTGTCCTGCGGACATAACCCTTTGCCCGGGAGCCACCATTAACCCGGATGCGACAGGATATGCGAAAGCAAAACCCGG
>CAYXKO010000498.1:0-2200 GCA_964465435.1 uncultured Saprospiraceae bacterium
CACCATACCATGTTTGAAATGTTGGGCAACTGGTCCTTTGGGGATTACTTCAAGGAAGAAGCCATTGATATGGCATGGGAGCTGTTGACAGAGCATTACAAGCTGGATGCTTCAAAAATTTATGTTACCGTTTTTGGCGGTGACGCCACGGACGGACTCCAGCGCGATGTGGAGGCGGTCGAATACTGGAAGAAATGGATTCCGGAAGAAAGGATTTTGTTTTTCGGCAAAAAGGATAATTTTTGGGAAATGGGTGATTCAGGTCCCTGCGGTCCCTGTTCAGAGATCCATTTTGACCTGCGTCCGGACGAGGTACGCAAGGCATCTTCCGGGGCTGAGCTGGTGAATAGGGGCCTGCCGGAACTCATTGAGATCTGGAATCTTGTTTTCATACAATACAATCGCAAAGCCGATGGGAGTCTCGAGGTTCTGCCGGCAAAACACATTGATACAGGAATGGGGTTTGAGCGACTTGCGATGGTCCTTCAGAATAAAAATTCGTCCTACGACACGGATATATTTTCCGGCATGATCCGGTTTATTTCAGACCATTCCGGCATTCCCTACACGGGATCTTACAAGCCTGAGGCAAGGTCGGACATGGCCATGCGCGTTTTGGCAGACCACATACGGGCTATCGTTTTTACCATCGGCGATGGAACCATTCCTTCCAATACCGGATCGGGGTATGTCATCCGTAGAATTTTGCGCCGCGCTGTGCGGTATTACTTTTCCTATTTGGGGATTTCTGAGCCGTTTCTTTTCAGGCTGATTCCTTTTCTGGTTTCATCCATGGGAGATGTGTTTCCTGAGATACGCAGCCAGCAGGAACTGATCGTGCGCGTCATTCACGAAGAAGAACTTTCCTTCCTGCGCACACTGGAAGGAGGACTCAGGAAATTGGAAACGATCCAAAATACAGGAGGATTGATCAGCGGACAAACTTCATTCGAATTATACGACACTTTTGGATTTCCGTTTGACCTGACCTGCCTGATTGCCCGCGAGCGGGGATTGCAGGTCGATGAAGCCGGCTTCAGGGAGGAGCTCAGCAAACAAAAGGAGCGTTCGCGCGCTGATGCCAAGAAGGAGTATTTTGACTGGAATGTCCTCACAGAGGGTTCAACAGTATTTTTGGGTTACGACACCACCGAGGTGGAGTCATCCCGGCTGCTCCGCTGGCGTAAATTTCAGACAAAGGGGCAGGTGAGGTATCAGCTGGTATTGAGCCAGACTCCTTTCTATCCGGAAGGGGGAGGGCAGGTAGGAGACAGGGGACTGTTGTATTTTGACGGAGAACCGGTTGAGGTGCTCGATACGGTCAAGGAAAACGACCTTGTTCTGCACATCACAGAGGTTTTGCCACAAAAGCTGGATAGCCCGGTTCGTTGCGTGGTAAACGGTTACAGAAGGAAGCTGGTGGAGAAGAACCACTCCGCGACCCACCTTCTGCACGCAGCATTGAGAAAAAAACTGGGCACCCATGTTGCACAAAAAGGCTCTCTGGTGCATGAGGACTACCTTAGGTTTGACTTTTCCCATTTTCAGAAATTGTCCGCCGAGGAAATTGATCAGATCGAAATGCTCGTGAATGAAAAAATAAGAGAGGATATTGCCCTGGTAGAAAAAAGGCAGATACCGATCGAAGAGGCACGTGCGGCAGGAGCGATGATGCTTTTTGGAGAAAAGTACGGCGATACCGTGCGCATGATCACCTTTGATCCTGAATACTCGGTTGAATTGTGCGGCGGCTGTCACGTAAGTTCTACCGGAACGCTCGGATATTTCAAGATCATTTCAGAAGGAGCTGTTGCTGCCGGCATTCGCAGGGTGGAAGCAGTGACCGCTGAAAAGGCAGAACAATACATCAAATCACAACTGGCACAGCTCAGCGAGATCAGATTGCGTCTCAACAATCCGGCAGATCCGGTCAAACAGATTGAGAGCATCCTGGAAGAGAACAAAAGCCTTCAGAAGCAGATCAGCAGTCTTCAGGAAAATGCAGCTTCTGCCATGATCGATCAGATTGCCAGGGAGGCTGTACTCGTGAAACATCTTAAAGTGGTATCAAAGGTCGTCCCGTTTGAGGACGGTAAGATCGTCAAGAATTTGTGCTTTAACCTGGCCAGGCAACTGGGAGAATGCATCGTTGTGTTTGGTTTTGAGGAAAAGGGTAAGCCTCAGCTGATGTGTTACATAT
>CAYXKO010000499.1:0-2189 GCA_964465435.1 uncultured Saprospiraceae bacterium
ATCTCCTTTCCCAAAAAACTGGATGGCATTTATGGTCTGAGAAGAAAACTGGGCGATTACCTCGCTGCCAAGGGACTCCGCGAAACCATGAACGTCTCCCTGTCCTCTTCGGCACAGCTGCTCAAAAGCGGGATCTGGACCGCCGATCAGCTCGTTTTGATCAACAATACTTCCAATGTCTCCCTGGATGCCATGAAACCCTCTGTCGTACTGAATGGGCTGGAATCCATCCAGTTCAACCAAAACAGACAACAGTCCAACCTGGCCTTTTTTGAATTTGCAAAAGAGTACCAGAACAAGGGTGGTAGGCAATGGGAGAATCCAAAACTGGGTATCTGGCTCACGGGCTCACCTTCAGAATCCCATTGGAGAACCGGAAAACCGGCAGCCTATGATTTTTTCAGCATCAGATCGCTCGTGGAAGAGATCCTGGAGTACACCGGCGTGGATGCCGAAAAAAATAAAGCAGGCGAAATGGAAACCGGACCCAACGGGGTCTTTGCCTACTGCTACAGCTGGGGAAAGGTGGCCAAAGCAGGCAAAGTGGCCGATGCCCTGAGTGCTGCCTACGAAACCAAAAAAGAGGTTTGGTACGCCGAGATTGACCTACCTGCCTTGTCTGCCCTCGCAGGAGGCCGATCCTCCGCATTTGCTGAAATATCCAGGTTCCCGAGTGCCAGCCGCGATCTTGCCATCGTCGTGGACGAATCGGTGCCCTTTCACTTGGTACGGCAATGCGCGGAAAAAAGCCTGGGCAAAAAATTGAAGGGGCTCAGGATCTTTGACCTCTACCGGAATCCCGACCAGCTTGGGCCGGGCCGCAAGTCTTTCGCCCTGAGTTTCACCTTCGAATCCATGGACGGCTCCCTGTCCAGTCAGGAACTCGACAAATGGATGGATAACTGCATCCGCAACCTCGAAAAAGAACTAGGCGCCACCATTAGAAAATAGCCAGCTAAACCGAACCGGTTTCAATTATTTTTGATATATTTGCGCCAAAGGATTCTGACCGGGAAACAACCGGGCATGAATTCAATTATTTTTTTTAATATATAAGGGTCAGTATCATAAGTAATTATGTGAAAACCTGTAGGAATTCGGATCATTGAATCGCAATATAGGATAAAGAAAATTTGCTTTCAAGAATATGACCAGACTGTATTCATCGGTAGAATCCCCCAAGGCCCTGGCCTGAGTGCGCGGAGTACCGTCTTTATAGAACACTCTGATCCTACAGCTTTTACATAATTCTCGCCTGGTACTGCCCGCATCAAAAACATCAGATTAATGGATGCAATAACAGGTATTATCTTGGGATTACTGGGTGGGTCCGGAGCAAGTTTCTTTATAGTAAGGGCGCTTCTGACCAAATCCAATCAAAAGAAATTAGACGAGATCAACCAGATGTCCGATCTCGAAGTCGAAAAAGCGCGCATTGCCGCCCAGAGAGTCATCGACGAAGCCAACAACAAGGCTGAGAAGATCGTTTCAAAAGCCGAAGCGAAGAATGAGGCGATCAAGCAGCAAAAAATCGCGGAGACCAAGGACAATTTCAACAGGCAAAGGTCCGAGTTCGAAACCTTTAAGAACAGCCAGATGATCGAGCTCAAGGAGCGCGAACTGAAGGTGGGGGTCATAGAGAAGGAGGCCAAGCAGATGAAACAGGACATCGAGAACCGCGAGGCTGAGATCAGCACCCTTCGCGAGAATCTTGAAAAACAGCTTAAGATCGTATCCAAGAAAAAGGAGGAGCTTGAAAATGCCAACGAAGAAAGGATCAAGCAACTCCAGCAGTTGGCCAGACTTACGGAAAGCGAGGCCAAGGACCTGCTCCTGCAGGCCGTAAAGGCCAAGGCTTCCAACGATGCCCTGGCCATGGAAAAGGAGATCATCGAAAACGCAAAGGTCAACGCCAACAAGGAAGCCAAAAAGATCGTCATCCAGACGATCCAGCGCATGTGCGCAGAATACACGATTGAAAATTCCGTGTCTGTGTTCAACCTGGACAGCGACGACATCAAGGGACAGATCATCGGACGCGAAGGCCGCAACATACGCGCCCTGGAAGCGGCAACCGGCGCGGAGATCGTCGTGGACGACACCCCGGAGGCCATCATCATCTCCAGCTTTGACCCCATTCGCCGCGAGCTCGCCAGACTAGCCCTCAAAAAACTGGTGGCGGATGGCAG
>CAYXKO010000500.1:0-2188 GCA_964465435.1 uncultured Saprospiraceae bacterium
AAAGAGACACAAAGGAGTGTTGCCACAGATAAAAACAAAATATTCCTGGTTTTCATGTTGATGAATGTTTGAACAAAGAACGCTGTTGCCGGGGATAAAAATTTCAAATTTCCCGGTTTTATGAATTATTTAAGAATGCGGTCCGGATGGCTGGACAGGAATGCCTTCCAGGACCCCGACTTGTTGCCCGCTGCTGCGGTCAAGGGGTTTTGGCAGGTAAAGCAATAGGCTGCTGCAAGCGCGTCGGAAGCGTCGAGGTAGTTGCTTTCAATCTGGTAGTTGAGCAGCCTGGAGATCATTTCGGCCACCTGCTCCTTGGTGGCATTGCCGTTGCCGGTCACGGATTTCTTGATCTTTTTGGCTGAAAACTCATGAATCTCCGCACCCATCACGATGGCGGCTGCAATGGCCACTCCCTGTGCCCTGCCCAGCTTGAGCATGGATTGGGGGTTTTTGCCGTAAAAGGGGAGCTCGATGGAAAGAATGCCGGTCTGGTAGGCTTCGATCAGCTCCTGCACCTGCAGGAAGATCTCCCTAAGCTTGGAGGAATCATCCGGCAGCTTGGCGAGTCGCATCACATTGCAGTCCAGCACGCGCGTGCGGGACCCGTCGTGTTCGAGGATCCCGTAGCCCAGGATCTGGGTCCCCGGGTCGATGCCCAATATCCTGTTTTTGTCCAATCCCATAATATCCAGGCACAAATGTATGATAATTTTATTTCCTGATTCTCAGGCTCGGGATGATTGAAAGGCGGACCAGGCGCATCGTGACGGGTTCAAAATACCCTTAGCCCGTAATAAGCCGGCACCGACTGCCGTTTGGGGAATAGGCCCATAGCGGCAAAGAACTGATTTTTTGATTCCATTGTTATTCTTCCGATGATGCGACTCACCGTTTTCCTTCTTTTGATGTTGTTTGGTCCCGGCCAGGCGGAATCCATGCATTTCCAACCGGAGTCCGACGTGCCCTACCTGCCGGGTGAAAAGATCACATACAAGTTGTATTACAACTGGAACTTTGTCTGGCTGGCTGCCGGCGAGGTGGTCTTTGAGCTCAAGGACGAGGGAGATCTCTACCATGTCGAGGTCACCGGAAGGACGTACCCAAGCTACGAGTGGTTCTACCGGGTACGCGACAAATACCACAGCTACATCGACAAGAAAACCCTGCTGCCCAAGCTGTACATTCGCGACATCCAGCAAGGTAGCTACGTCCATTACGAAAAGATCGAATACGATCACGTGAACAAGAAAATGACCAGCTATACCGGCCGCAGCATGAAGGAAGCCAAGCCACGGGTCATCGAGATGAAAGAGCATTGCTATGACCTGGTATCCACGTTCTATCACCTGAGGGGAACCAACCTGGGCAAGTTTAAACTCGAAAAAAAAATAGATTTCAACATGGTCCTCGACAACCGGATTTACAACCTGGGGATCAAACTAGACAAGCAGCACGCCAAATTTGACGTGCGGGAGCACGGCAAGTTCCGCGCCCTCGAATGCAGTGGACAAGTAGTGGAGGGCCATGTCTTTGGAAAAAACACCAGCTTGCGTTTTTACGTAGGCGATGATGAAAACAAACTCCCCCTGCTGATAGAGTCTCCGCTGTCGGTGGGCTCCGTAAAGGCCATCCTGGCGCGGACCGAAAATCTCAAATACCCGATGCGCTGTAAAATCTGAACGACATGATGAGAATCTCCCTGTGGATCATTTCCTGCGTTCTGTGTTTTGCACTCGGTATCTGGACCGGCTTCAGGCTGTCCCGGCCTGCGGAAGACCATCGCAAAGAGGATGCCGTGGTGATGCTGAACAGCATGAAGGATGTGCTGAAGGTGACCACCGTGGAGGCTGAGATCAGCGAGCTCCTCACCCAGCAAAGCTACTATTGGATCGACATCAGCCCCTTTCGCAAATCTGCCATAGTCAGGGTACGGGCCACCGTGCATGCTGGATTTGACCTGGACAGCAGCGCGCTTCAGGTCGATGAGGCCAGCCGCAGGGTCATCCTGAGAATACCATCCGAGCCCCAAATCCTGTCGGTGGACCAGAAGCTGGATTACTACGACCTGAAGCAGGGAAGTTTCAATGCGTTTACGGGAGAGGAGCTGACCCTTTTACAGGACAAGGCCAGGGATCTGATCCTCCGTTCTGCCATAAAAGGCGGGGTTTTGGACCGCGCCCGCAAG
>CAYXKO010000501.1:0-2186 GCA_964465435.1 uncultured Saprospiraceae bacterium
GTCGTTGTTGATATCGGAGATGTCCGTACCCATTGCATAAAATGCGGTGTGGTTGGTCATCTGGCGGATGGACTCCTTGAATGCCTTGCCCCCCTGGTTTATAAAACAATAATCATTTTCAGTAAAGTCATTGGCAAAATAAATATCCTGGAAACCGTCCCCGTTGAGATCCGCCACGGCCACTCCAAGCCCATAGCCGAAGCTCTCCGCAAAGCCTGATTCCGCTGACACGTCCTTGAACTTTCCGGTACCCTCGTTTCTAAATAGCCGGATCTTGTTGACCGGAGCACCGTTTTTTCTTCCCTCCAGAACGTCAAAAACGGTCAGAGAAAATCTGTCCGGCCGATTAGAAACCACTAGATCGAGGTCATTGTCATTGTCGTAATCGAAAAACACAGCCATGATGCTGTATCCGTCATCATCGATTCCATATTGGGCTGCCTCCTCCTTAAACGTATTGTCCTTCTGATTGACAAAGAGAAGATTTCTTCTCAATTCGATCGGTTCTGTTGATGCACCCCTGCATACATAGATATCCAGATAACCATCGTTGTTGATGTCCACCATGACCACCCCTGAGTTCCAGCCCTTGGGCACATCGGAAATTCCGCTACTTGCGGTAATGTCTTCAAATTTAAACCCTCCGCGGTTGAGATACAGACGGTCGCTGACCTGGTTGCCGGTAAAGAAAAGATCTGTCAGTCCATCGTTATTGATATCTCCGGCGGCGACCCCGCCTCCGTTATAAATGTAGTGGAAGGTCAGGAAGCTAAAGTTTTCGTCCTCTTTCAGGTCATTGGAAAAATCAATACCCGTTTGCGTGGACTCAAGTTTTACAAATTTACCGGAAACTGATGCGGTTTTGGAGTTCTTTTGGCAGGAGGCCATCAGGAGCGTAACAATGCCAAAACAGACGAGAAGACGGGCTTTTGGACTTAATGAGTTCATAAGAGACACAGCTTGGGTTCGTGAGGCGCAAAGATACACAGAACTGGACCAAATGTGCTATTAATCAAGGTCTAAGGAAATGTTATAACAAAAAAAAATGCCATCCGGATAAGGATGGCATTTTTTATAAGTTAAGAATTTTCTAGGTTTTGGTATTGAAAAGGAGGATCGTGTGAATCAGGTAAGCCAGTATCGGTACGGCTACCAGCATTCCTATTATATCAGATGTAGTGAATTCACCCCAAATCAGGTAGATAAGGATCCATCCGATAATGGCTAGAAAACAGGAAATCCAAAAAGCCTTTTCAAATACTTCCTTGGAATAAGGGAAGTGCATGGTTTACTTCTGAACCATTGCGCTCTTGCGAGAGAAGTTGTAAACAGTTACAACAGCCAGCGTCAAGAGTACCAGACCGAAGAGGAACAGACCCCACTGAGTCATGGTAGGTACAGGGTTTCCACCCAGAGTCAGGTTTGCGTTGCGGCAGATGTTCAGTCTCAGAGCCTGGTTAGGAGGACCTGCAGAAGCAATGAATGCGCAGCTGGCCTTCGGAGTCCAGTAAGCACAAGCAGCACCGCCCCATGCACCACCTGGCTGATACCTTACATATGCAGGCTGACCAGGAGTACCACCGTGTCCATCCCACTCCCATCTTGCAGTGGAAGTGTTGGAAGAAGTGTTAGCACCTGAGCAGTTCAACCAATAGGTCTGACCAGGAACCAGGGTGAAGGAAGCAGGAAGCTCGTCAGTAACAGTTCCGCCGTTTTTAACAGCAGTTCCGCCCTTGTTGGAAGTCTTCCTGAGTACAGTACCAGGAGCATTACCGGCAGCATTGGTAAAGTAAACGATAGCCATGGTATCTGGCTCGCCGAAAACTTGCTGACCGATGTAATCAACTGACACAACTCTCTGTCCGGAAACATTGTAGTTAGGAACAGTTACGTCGTTTGCCAGTTCCACAGAAGCTCCGGTACCAACGAAGTTTGCATTCCTTGTAGACACAAGCCAGTTTCCGTTTGCACCATAGGTAAGCGCAGGAAGAGCGAGGTCACAACGTACTGCAGACTGGGGATCTTGCGGAGTGCTGAAGCCCGACAGGTCGTACACAGATTGTGCGTACATGTTCAAGCCAACAGCCTGAACCGCGAATAAAAGTAATAATTTGGATACCTTTTTCATCATGATTTGGTTTTATTAAATTTTATTAATTTTGGTTGCTTCGTTAATCAATTAACCA
>CAYXKO010000502.1:0-2176 GCA_964465435.1 uncultured Saprospiraceae bacterium
AGAAAACTTTTAAGGTCTGTGACAACCTTGACCCCCTTGTCTTCAAAAACCTGGTCGTTCGGCTGAAGTTCATCGTCAAATTCCATATTGTAACTTAATCCACTGCAACCTCCACTGGTGACCGATACCCGGACAAAGTGATTATTGTCCAGGTGCTCGCTGTGTCGGATTTCTTCTATTTTCTTAAGCGCGGATTCTGCTACATGTATCATGGCAGTAATGTTTAGGATTGACTGTTTTTGTCCTGGTAATCCTTGATGGCGCTCTTAATGGCATCCTCAGCTAGGACTGAACAATGGATCTTGACGGGGGGCAAGGCCAGCTCTTCCACAATGTCCATGTTATCGATCTTCAAAGCGTCATCCAGGCTTTTGCCTTTCAGCCATTCTGTGGCCAGGGAGGAGGAGGCAATGGCTGAACCACACCCAAAAGTTTTGAATTTTGCATCCTCGATCACCTTGGTTTCAGGATTAACCTTGATTTGAAGTCTCATGACATCACCACATTCAGGTGCCCCGACCAGACCGGTACCAACGTTTGGGTCATTTTTATCAAGTGTGCCGACATTTTGCGGGTGCTTGAAGTGATTGAGTACTTTTTCTGAATATGCCATAAATTATGTGTTTAAGGTTTATTAACTGCAATTATTAATGTTGTGACCAAACCACAGAGCTGAGGTCAACGCCTTCCTTGTACATCTCCCAGATGGGCGAAAGGTCTCTCATGTGATTTACGCCCTTGGCCACTGCCTCTATGGCGTAATCCACATCCTCTACCGTCGTAAATCTGCCCAGGCTAAATCTTAAAGATGAGTGGGCCAGATCATCTCCCAGGCCCAATGCCACGAGTACGTAGGAGGGTTCCAAGGACGCCGACGTACAGGCTGATCCTGATGACAGGGCAATATTCTGATTGAAGGTCATCATGAGGCCTTCTCCCTCTACATGCTTGAAGGACATGTTGGTTACATGAGGCATTCTGTGGTCCACATTGCCATTGATATATACCTCCTCGAGTTTGGACTTCAGTCCGGATTCAAGCTTGTCCCTTAATGCGGCAAGCCTGATCGCTTCTTCTTTCATTTCATTTTGGGCAATTTCAGCAGCCTTGCCAAATCCGACGATACCCGGGACATTCAGGGTGCCGCTGCGCATACCTCTCTCGTGTCCGCCGCCATCCATCTGCGCAGTTACTTTGACCCTGGGCTCTTTTCTGCTGATATACAAAGCTCCCACTCCTTTGGGACCATACATCTTGTGTGCAGTGAAGGCCATCAGGTGCACTCCGTTTTCCCTGAGGTTGACCGGGATCTTGCCGCCAGCCTGGGTAGCATCCGACATAAACAGAACGCCATGCCGGGCGCAAATTTCACCGATTTCTTTCATGGGCTGAATGACCCCGGTCTCATTGTTGGCCCACATCACGGAGACCAAAATGGTATTTTTTCTGATGGCATTCTCCAAAGCCTTGAGGTCGATTAAGCCGTCCTCCCTGACATCCAGATAGGTAACCTCGGCACCTTTTTTCTCCAGATTCTTGCAGGAGTCTAAGACCGCTTTGTGTTCGGTCTTCAGCGTGATGATGTGATTGCCCTTTCTGCTATACATTTCAAAAACTCCCTTGATCGCAAGGTTGTCTGATTCGGTTGCACCGGATGTAAAAATGATTTCCTTTTCGTCTGCACCGATCAGGGAGGCTATTTGTTGCCTGGCATGATCCACAGCATCCTCCGCCTCCCAGCCATAGGGGTGACTCCTGCTGGCAGCATTGCCGTGATGCTCAAAAAAATATGGAACCATTGCCTCTACTACCCTGGGGTCGCAGGGGGTGGTAGAATTGTTATCGAGATAAACTCTTTTCATGCCTTAATCATTTGTTTGGTATGCCTAACATTTTATTTAGTCACAAAGTTCACAAAAAAAATCGGATAATGGGCATCGCAACTTCTTTTTTTATGACGAACATCAGCCCAATCCTTGATATTTGTCAGCGATTGATTGAATATTAAGGGTTTGTTTGATTGCGGTTTTAAGAATTGTGCTATAAAGATCACTTAATCAACAATATAAAAATATAAATTATTTTAATTTGAAACCTGCTTTATCTGTTGGGCAAATTGCGGACGGGATTGCAAAGGCAGATCGGGCCTCGCTGGTCAGGGCAATAACCTTGATAG
>CAYXKO010000503.1:0-2165 GCA_964465435.1 uncultured Saprospiraceae bacterium
GTAAGGGGCCGCCTTGCTGGCAACCCCCTACCGGTATAAACCAAATCAACCTATCAACTATCCGAGGTAAGACTTCAGCGACTTGCTGTAGCGTGCCTTTTGCAGGCGTTTGATGGCGCGCTCCTTGATCTGGCGGATGCGCTCCTTAGTGAGGTCGTATTTCTGTCCGATCTGCTCGATCGTGGGGCCGTCTGTACCATCCAGTCCGAAGTAGGCATTCACGATCTCGGCTTCACGCGGACTGAGAGATTTCAGGATACGCTTGATTTCTTCACGCAGACTGTCCTGAATCACATCCTCATCCGTATCGTTGCTTCCGGTCAGGAGGTCGCCCATGCTCACATCTTCTGCCTCATGCACAGGAGCATCGAGGGAGGTGTGGCGGCTATTGGTGACAAAGATGCTTGAAATTTCACTTTCCGACATATCCAGAATCGTGGCCAGTTCCTCTACAGATGGCTCGCGCTCGTTCTCCTGCTCGAAAGCCATCATGGCTTTGTTGGCTTTGTTGTAGGTGCCAATTTTGTTCTGGGGCAACCTGACAAGACGTCCTTGTTCTGCCAGTGCCTGCAAAATTGACTGACGAATCCACCAAACGGCATAGGAAATGAACTTGAACCCCTTGGTCTCATCGAAGCGCTGAGCAGCCTTAATCAAACCGAGGTTACCTTCATTGATCAAATCACTCAGGGTAAGCCCCTGGTGCTGATACTGCTTGGCAACTGAAACCACGAAACGCAGATTGGACTTCACCATTTTCTCCAGCGCGGCCTTGGCTTCAGCGCCACCACCCCGAATTTTTTGCGCCAGTACGGTTTCTTCCTCTGCGTTGATCATCGGAATCCGGCTGATATCCTGCAGGTATTTTTCAACCGCCTGGCTGTCGCGGTTTGTGATCTGGGTAGCTATTTTTAGTTGTCTCATGACGTTTTCTTTTTGCGGTTAAGGTGCTTAGACAGCGGAACGGGATAACTGCATCAAATCGTATTCCATGCAGGCATCCCGTTCGTTAAATACTTCCTATATTTCTATAGGCTTACTCAATGCAGGATCAGGGTTGGACCCTAATCAGAATTTGTCAGCCAGATGCAGGGCATCAAATTTCTCGGCCTGCTGGGGAGACATCGCTCCTTTCACATTATTAATCTGATTCTGCTTCATTTCCTGAAGACGCTTTTCCTGCAGGGTTTTATTGCCTTCCAGTGCTTTGAGTGCACGGGCTGCATTCACTTCTTCTCCGATCAGCACCGTTTGGATCCGGCCCAGCTGAATCTCATTCAGGTTCAGATCTGCCTTACGCAGGATATCCATTTGTTGCTTGACTTTGGCAGAAGGAGCCTGATTTCCCTGGGCAAAAGAGGCCAGCGAAATGCAAATCAGAGCGAAGAACAGGGTGATCTTTTTCATATGTGATGTATTTTTTGCCTTGCGGCCTTACTTCTGAAAGACGCAAAAGTAATTGCTGCTGTTTGTTATATCTTGGTTATTTTCCTAAAGAATTGTTTATGTGAATAAAAAAAACCTCTACCGAGAGAGGTTTTTTTATCAGTTCAGAATCCGGAAAGGAATTAATCTTCCCCTACGCGGCTGCCACTGCGAATTTCTCCACCGGCAGGCGCTCCGTCATCCTCTACATCATTGTTGATTTTAAGGTTTTGATCGCGCTTTTCCTGTCCGGATTTGTCGATGTACTCAGGGCGGTTCTGGTCATAAATGACGCGCATTTCAGGAATATCGCCGATGATGCGGAATTCCGTACGACGATTGTACTGACGGCCCACCGGATTGTCTTTACCATTCACGCTGTTCGGCTTGATCGGGTTTTTCTTGCCCTCACCGCGTGCGATCATACGGCCACGGTCGATGCCTTTGGAGGCCATGTATTTCATGACAGCCTGGGCACGCTTAACGGAAAGCTCATTGTTGTACTCATCATCACCCTTGCCGTCTGTGTAGGAACGAATCTCCACACTGACAGAAGGATTGTCCTGCATGAAACGGACCAAGGTATCCAGGGCAGAATAGCTATCCGGCTGGAAATCACCTTTATCGAAATTGTAATACACGTTCTGCACATGGAATTCGAAATCGTTGGTGATCTTACGCATGTAGATCGTCACCACGGTGGTGTCATCCGGATCCCTGAGGGATTTACCGGAGAGGCT
>CAYXKO010000504.1:0-2152 GCA_964465435.1 uncultured Saprospiraceae bacterium
CCGGCCGCAGGGAATATTCCTGAATCAGGGAGCCTCCTCCGCTCAGGCTTGCTGCGAATTTTAGTTTTTTATCCGATTGCTCTGATACTGCAAAAAAGAGATCGGAACTCGAAACCTTTCCCTGGGAATATTCTATGAGGTAATCAAATTTGTTTTTCTTGTCCTCCAGCAGGTACAGATCAGTTTTTTGCTCCTTGCCGTCCTTGTCTGTGATGATCTTCCTGTACTCAGGTATTTTGACTGAGACAATGCGTCCGCCTTTTGTGGAGAAGGTGATTTCAGTCAGATTATTGGAAAGTTTGTGAAATTCTTCTGCCTGAGAAACAACAGCTGTCGCCGCGGTATCCCTTAGGCTGTCTGCAAGAGCCGGTGTAGCAGTTTCTGGTTGGATCCCGGGTGCAGTGTCCTGCTTTGCAACGAGAGCCAGTGAATCTGCTGCTTTCTTTTCGCGGGCTTTCTGCACCATGGTGGGCTTGTAGTAAAACTCGCTCCACATGAACAGAACAGCGAAAATGAGAATAAAACCTATGATATGATTGCGCTCCATGATGATCTGATTGGGCGGCAAAGCTACAAATCCTGCGGCCAAACCCGAAATAAGCGGTCAGAAGGAGTCTTGTGTGATTTAATATTGAAGAGAATAAGAGTTACAGATAATTGTTTTACAAGTTATTATATAGTCAATATAACTCTAATATGTAAAATAATTAATAAAAAAACTACCCGGCTCTTTTGCGAGGTAGTTTATTTTAGACAGTAGTAGGTAAAATATGAGAACTAAATCTTAATAAAAAAGCATTTTAACATGCTTTCCGGCGGATCGAAAAAACTCCGATACCCGGGTATCGGAGCTAACCTTACCTATCACTACCTGTAAGAAAGTGAAAGATAGAGGCCGTATCAAATCATTTCACATCGATCTGCCCGGAGGCATTTGGCAAAACCGGTCAAGTGATAGACGCCCGGTGTTTTTAAAATGCTGCCTGAATCGGGAAAAAATTTCAAAAAAAAATTTCAGTCCGACAAGAATATCACATTAATTATTTAAATAATATATAAGTGATATTATAACAATTAAATATGAAATTGGAGTCGGAAGTCAAGGCATGGGCCCGGTACGGATGGGACCCAATTTCTTTTTGCCGGGCGGCTTTTCATTAATTTGCAGCCGGGTATGATCATCAAGAAAAATCAGGAGCGCCTGACAGGAGTGGTGTCCCTTCCTCTGTCCAAGAGCGAGGCCAACCGGGGATTGGTCCTTTCTGCTCTCTCAAATGGGGGCTGTCAATTGCTTGGACGCTCGGATGCCAATGACTCTCTGTTGTTGGAAAAACTCCTGGCCAGGCGAGATGGAGTGCTGGATTGTGAAGATGCCGGCACCACCCTAAGGTTTTTATGTGCCTATTGCAGTATCCGGGACGGGGAATGGATTCTTACCGGTACCGAACGCATGCAGCAAAGGCCCATTGGTCCCCTGGTGGACGCTTTGCGTCAGATCGGGGCGGAGATAGATTATTTGGAGAATCCGGGATATCCGCCCCTGAGGATTCGTGGCAAACCGCTGAAGGGAGGAAAGGTCGTTTTGGACTCCGGTCTGAGCAGCCAGTTTGCAAGCGCTTTGCTGATGGTAGGGCCGGCCTTGTCGGATGGATTGGAGATCCGGATGGAAGGCCCCGGAAATTCTGCCGGATACATAGCACTGACCCTGCGCATGATGGGGGATGCCGGGGTGCAGGTACAGAGACTCAGTGATGGCTATTATGTCTCCAGGGGCAATTATCGTGGGCTTATATCCATTGGCAGGGATTACAGCGCGGCATCTTACTGGTTTGAGGCACTCGCCCTTAGTCCCCTGGGAGGAGATCTGGTCCTGGAAGGTTTGCACCTGGGTTCCGGTCAACCGGATGAAGCCGTCGTCGATATTTTTAAGGATTTTGGGATCCATGCATCCCATACGGCTGATGGATTGAGGATCCGGTCCTCAGGATCAGGCAGGGATTTTTCCTCAGGATATTCCAGGGACTTTTCAGGGCAGCCCGATCTGGCCCAGACGCTGGCTTGTCTGATGGCGGGTCTTGGGGTCAAGGGGAGGCTTTCCGGATTGGGCTCTCTGCGCATCAAGGAAACGGACCGCATACAGGCCTTGCATCAG
>CAYXKO010000505.1:0-2150 GCA_964465435.1 uncultured Saprospiraceae bacterium
AATTCAAACCCAAAAACCTTATTGCTTCTGGACTGACCGGTCACTGCATTTCCTGTACCGGCTTCACCTGTGACATCACCCATTTTGATGGCTACAAAATCATTCTCCATCATGGCCTTATCCAAATTACTGATCTTGATATAGTCCTGATAGTTAAAAGGATTGGCAGGATCAAATGAGTAATTGGAATTGGCAAAAGTCCATGACTCACAGTCTTCAAATTTTTCATTGACACCCAATATCAATTTTCTGATATCAGATATATCTCTTGCTGTGATGGAAGCGGATTTGTTCACATCTGCAGCGATGAGTTTATAATTATCAGACAACTTCTCTATACCCAGGATATGCTTTTGGATCGCGATTATGTCCCGGGTAGAAACTCCCTGCAATGGATTTTCATCAGAATAGGAAGCTTTCAGTTCGTAATCCTTGTTCAACTCAAGGTCAAAGAAACTATAGGTTCCGTTTTCGATGGTAACACTCTCCTTTTGCTCTCCTGAAACCTCCTGAGCAATACGCACTGTTACATTGGGCGCCATATTCTGATTGGAAACGCGCACCAATCCTGCTACCTGACCTCCCAGGCTATTGGGACAAGCATCCTGATTATCCTGAACCACCAATCTGGTGCGACAGAAATCCTGGTTTCCAGCTTCATCCGTCACATAAATATCCACATCAATTGTCACCTCTCTGCCATTCGGCAAATCCGCACATCTTATAGTTTTGGATGTTTCATTGACATTGGATGAGAAAGAAAACTTCAGCTTGGAGGTATCCGTACAGTTATCAAAAGATCCCAGATCAAAATCCTTGGCCCAAATGGTCACATTGCCACTGGATGGCATGATGACCGTGATGATTCCCGGATTGCAATAAGGCGTTGGAGCCTTACAATCCCTTACCCTAACCAGGTAGGAACAGGTAGAACTGTTTCCGCAAAGGTCTGTGGCAATAAAGGTGACCCGGTGAGTTCCCTGACTCAGGGTGGTATTAAATGCCCTGGTAGATCCGGACTGATCAACGGTACCGTTGTTATCTCTGTCAAGACGGTATGCCCATTGAATATCGAGCTGATCTGTACAATTATCGGTGGCAGTGGCAGAGAAGCTACTCACCACACTACAACCGGTGGTAATACACAACTCGCGGTCGGCACAAGAGCTTGTAAAATCAGGACCCCGATTCTCAGAGACCATGATCACCTGAACCTTTGTCCAAATACCAACATTTGAATTTGGATTATGAGCATCGTACTGGCACCAGTCAATCACCGTCCATGTTCTAAGAATTTTGTGACAAACTCCAGGCACAGAATTAAAATCAATATCCTTATAATTGGCTATGATCTGATTGCAGCGATCCCTGTTGCGATATTGTGGCTTTCCGGTAATATCCGGAGAAACGTCTCCGCGGCAACCGGTAAGTGTGATATCAACCGGCCAGGCGATATCTGTTGAATCAAACTTAGCTCTATCCACCACTGTTATGGTCTGGAAGCAGGAATCCTTGCGCCCACCATCATCCGTGGCAATAAACCACCTCCTGATGGTACCGGTGTTGCAATTATTCAAGTTAAACTCAGCCCTTTGAGCAATGGTATATCCACAATTATCCGTTGCAGTAGCGCTTCCAAATACATTCAGGTTGGACAGGTCTGTCTCACAATAAACCAGGGTGTCTTTAGGACAAGTTATTCTCGGAGGGAGCTTATCCTGGACGATCACATCAGCCATACATTCACTGCTGTTTCCGGCGCGGTCGTATACCGTCAGGACGATCCTGACCGGATTTCTTGCAATATCAGCACAACAAAAGCTGATGGAATCTGCACGACTCGTACCTGCCACTCCGCAAGGACCAAAATTCATCCTGCGGATCTGGTATCTGCCCATGGCACAGTTGTCGTTGCTGCCTCCGTTGAAAACCGATGCAGCTACAGTAGCCCATCCATTGGATGTCAATGCCACAACCGTTTGCTGCTGACATACAGCCACAGGTGGGGTCTTATCCTCCACTAAAATGTCAAAGGTACAGTTCTGGCAATTACCACACTCGTCACAAATGGTGTAATAGATCCAGTTACATCCCAACGGCATGTTGTCAACCCTGAAACGGCAATCAGGCAATATTGTACAATTTCTTTT
>CAYXKO010000506.1:0-2149 GCA_964465435.1 uncultured Saprospiraceae bacterium
CCTCAAGCGCATCGTCGATGGTCACACGGGACAAGATCCTGCGGGCCGGGTCCATGGTCGTTTCCCACAACTGCTCGGCGTTCATTTCTCCCAGACCCTTGTAGCGCTGGATGTGCACGGAATCTTCCTTCCCTCCGGCCAGCTTTTCGGTGATTTCCTTTCTCTCGACTTCATTCCAGGCATATTCCTGCTTGTTGCCCTTCTTGACCAGGTAGAGCGGAGGACGCGCTATGAACAGGTGACCCTGCTTAATGATCTCTTCCATGTACCGGAAAAAGAAGGTCAGAATCAGCGTGGTGATGTGACTGCCGTCCACGTCCGCGTCGCACATGATCACGATCTTGTGGTATCTGAGTTTGGAGATATTCAGAAATATTTTACCGTTTTCATCCTCCTGGCGGAACACGCCCAGCGCGGTGAAAATATTCTTGATCTCCTCGTTTTCGTAGATCTTAAACTCGAGCGCCTTCTCCACGTTCAGGATCTTTCCCCTGAGTGGCAGGATCGCCTGAAAATGCCGGTTTCTGCCCTGTTTGGCGGTACCGCCGGCCGAGTCTCCCTCGACCAGAAACAATTCCGACTCGGAGGCATTCCGGGAGGAGCAGTCCGCCAGTTTTCCGGGCAGGCCTCCTCCGCTGAGCACGTTCTTTCTCTGGACCATTTCCCTGGCCTTCCTTGCGGCCTCGCGGGCCGTCGCAGCCAGAATGACCTTGTCGATGATCCGCCTTGCTTCCTTGGGATTTTCTTCCAAAAAGGAACTCAAAGCGTCTCCCACGATCCTGGAAACCACGCCGACCACCTCAGAGTTGCCGAGTTCGCCCTTGGTTTGTCCCTTAAACTGAGGTTCGGGGACCTTGACAGAAACAATGGAGGTAAGGCCCTCGCGAAAATCCTCTCCGCTGATCTCTACCTTCAGCTTGGAAAACATGCCGTTGTCATCGCCGTATTGCTTGAATACGCGTGCCAGGGCCCTGCGGAATCCCGATACGTGCGTACCTCCCTCGCGGGTATTGATGTTGTTTACAAAAGAATAGACGTTTTCCTGGTAGCCCGTGTTGTACATCAGGGCCACCTCGACCTCGATGTTGTCCTCCTTACCCTTTACGTAGATCGGTTCTTCTGTGAGCGGGGTACGTCCCTGATCGAGGTAAAGCGCAAATTCCTTTAATCCTCCTTCAGAATAGAAGAGCTCATCCTTGGGATGCTCCTCCCGTTCGTCCCTCAGGTAGATGTGCAGACCACTGTTCAGATAGGACAGCTCCTTCAGCCTGTGGGCCAGAGTATCGTAATTGTAAACCAGGGTTTCAAAGATCTCGCTGTCCGGCTTAAAGGTCACCGTGGTGCCCCGGTCTGCGGACTCGCCGATCTGTTTGACATCTGCCTGGGGTTTGCCGCGCTGGTACTCCTGCATGTAGACCTTTCCCTCGCGCCTCACTTCCACCCGCACATAGGAGGACAGCGCATTGACGCAGGATACACCCACTCCATGCAATCCTCCGGATACCTTGTAGGAGTCCTTGTCAAACTTACCTCCTGCATGGAGGACGGTCATCACAACCTCCAGGGCGGATTTGCCCAGCTTGGGATGCATGTCCACCGGGATACCCCTTCCGTTGTCGCTGACTGTAACGGAATTATCTGAGTTAATAACTACCTGAATATGAGAGCAATGACCCGCCAGGTGTTCGTCTATGGAGTTGTCCACCACCTCCCAGACCAGGTGGTGCAGACCCTTGACATCGGTGCTTCCGATGTACATCCCGGGCCGCTTGCGCACCGCTTCCAATCCTTCCAGTGCCTGAATGCTACTGGCACTGTATTCACCGCCTTTCTGAGCCGTCATTTGATTTGTTTAAAATGTGCGCAAAGATAGCGATTTAAGGCCAAATTTCTGAGTAAAATGGCATGCAAATGAGGGCTTAAAGCATTATATTTTTTCAGCAGATTGAGACGGTTCCCCGCCTGTTGCAAATCCGGTAAATTTTAGGGCAACTGAATGTCAAACGGCGCCATCCGCTCCATCCTGAGTCCTGTATTGCTCAGAGTATAACTTGATGAGCAAAATGAGCGAGGATATCAGGATGGGGCCAAAGATCAACCCCAAAAATCCAAACAAAGCCCCGGCAACAAGCTGGGTTGCGATGACCAC
>CAYXKO010000507.1:0-2141 GCA_964465435.1 uncultured Saprospiraceae bacterium
ACTGTTGCCTGGCCCACGGTGCTATCCTTTATTTTATGGGAGATTTTAATGGAGCTGAATCCTGGTATCTAAAGGCAAGATCGATACGAGAAAAAACAGTTGGGAGAGATCATCAGGATTATTCCAGGGTGATCAATAACCTTGCCATATTATATAAAAACATGGGACGCTATGAACAGGCAGAAAATTTTTATTTGGAGGCACTTGACATCAATGGACGGACAGTCGGAAAGGATCATCAGGATTATTCTCATGGTCTGAACAATCTGGCCGCATTGTACCAGAAAATGGGATTTTTTGCCAAAGCTGAAAGCCTGTTCTTGGAATCAAAGTTAATTCGTGAAAAAATCTGGGGAGTTAATCACCCGGAATATGCAGCCAGCTTAAGCAACCTTTCGCTATTGTATCATGATTGGGGATATTTGGCAAGGGCAGAGCAAATGGCCTTGGAGGCAAAATTGATCAGGGAGCAAACATTGGGTAAGGAGGATCCCGATTATGCCGAAAGCCTGAATAATCTGGCAAATTTATATGCCGATCTTGGGCAGTTTCACAAGGCTGAGTCGTATTATCTCGAAGAAGAAGCCTTATATGGGAAATTGGTGGGCCAGGATCATCCGGATTATGCCATGTGTCTGTTAAATCTTGTGGCTTTGTATCAGGAAACGAATCAATATGAGAAGGCCATGCCCTTGTTGCACAAGGCAAGACTCATCCAGGAAATGGCATTGGGTAAAGAGCACCCTGACTATACGGTTTGTCTGGGTTCTCTGGCCTTGCTGTATCAGGGCCGGGGGCTTCCTGACTCAGCGGCGGCAATTCTTCATGAGGCGTTGACGATACTTGAAAATACTGTTGGAAAAAATCATCCGGATTATTTGTCAAAACAAATTAACCTGGCCTCTGTCCTCATAGGGAAGGGTCAATACGATGATGCAGAAAAGCTATTGCTTGAAGTAAATAAGGTATTCAATTCCGGCCTACTCAATCTAGAACAGGTTAATTACTTAAATTGCCTGGATCTTCTTGCAAGTCTGTATTCAATACAATGGAAACCGGAAAGACTCACCCCGTTGATCTTGGAGTCATCTAAGTTAAACCGGAAACTATTTGAAAATGCCACAGCTCATCTTTCTGAACGGGAACTCAGTGAATTCGTGAAGTCTTTTTCCAATCGTCAAGGAAAGATTCTTTTTTATAGACATTATTTTGGTGATCAGATACATTCCGGCATTTGTTATGACAACGTTCTTTTTTATAAGGGTTTTCTTCATAATTCATTGAATCAGGTCAAGCGCCTTGCATTATCTGATTCTTCCAATTCTGAAAACTATAACTTACTGAAATCCTATGAAAGACGTCTTGCTCAGGAGTACAGCAAGCCTCTTGCTCAAAGGGATAGAGTCCAAATGATTGAACTGGAAGAGAAAGCCAATACCTTACAAAAGGATCTTGTGCGAAAAGTAAATGGTTATGGTGACGCCAAAAGACAAGTGAACTGGCAGGAAGTGCACTCTTCACTGAAAACTGCGGAAGCTGCAGTGGAGTTTGTGTATTATCGCTGTGGATATAAGCAACAAAAGGACAGCACCCTGTATGCCGCCCTTGTCCTCAAGCCCGGGGCACCGCAACCTCTATTTATTACTCTTTTTGAAGAAAAGCAATTGGACAGTCTGCTTCAAACCTCCGGTGAAAAGAAGGCCGATTATGTGAATAAACTATACACCCTGGCAGATCGCGGTGCCTCACCCATCGAAGGTCCTCAAAGATCGCTGTACGAGCTGATCTGGCAGCCTTTGGAAAAGGAATTGAATGGAGTTCAGACGATCTACTTTTCTCCTTCCGGCTTGCTGCACCGGATCAACCTGGGGGCGATCCCGATCAGCGAAGAGCAAACAGTGGCGGATCGATACCGCCTGGTGGAACTGGGCAGTACGCGGCAGCTGGTCATCCCATCAAAAGTGAATCCGGGTCTGAATGATGCCCTGCTTTTTGGCGGGATTCAGTATGAAGCAGACAGCGCGTTTTTGGCGCAGCCAGAACAAGCCGCGACCAACGGGGACCTCGCGAGCAGGGGAGGATTGAGCTTTGCGAATTCCGATTCCACCCTACGGGGCGGGAACTGGAATTATCTCAAATGG
>CAYXKO010000508.1:0-2126 GCA_964465435.1 uncultured Saprospiraceae bacterium
GTGCCATTTCAATCTATCTTTTTATGGACTATGTCTCTGACTTTGGGCTCATGATACATACTACTGCCTGCCTTCCATTTAGTCCTTTCCCTTGTGTTGGCGCAAGTCTAAGACTTGTGCCTTATGTTTCAACTTCTTTCCTCTGTTAGCCCAAGTCTTCCTGTCCCCCCGTTGCGGTATGTTTTGTACCCTCCTGTTTTATCTCGGAAAGCAATACTCAGATCCTGATTCCTTCATTTGTTTACTTTTTCCCAGGATTCAGAAATATCCGGACACCCAGAAAGGGCTGGGAAAAACTGTATTTATATGGTATTTTATTCAGAGGAAAATGGTTGATCAGTCCGGTCCATAAATAAAAGGACTTCGTCAGGCGAAAGTCTGCACTCAAACCCAACACCCGACTGGTGACAGGACGCTTGCTAGGCAGATAAATATCAGCAAAACTCAGATTTCCCTGACTGATTCCCAGGCGAGGATACAATGCCGCATATTTACTGAAAACCAGCTTATACTCCAACCAAAACCCCAAAGCCATAAATGGATTGGGTATATCAGGTCCATTCATGATCATATAAGAAAGGTCCATCCCGGCATAGGTCCTCCGGTAAAATTCATATCGACCTGACAGATTGATATGGTGCTCATATAAACTCACCTCCTTCAAATCCTTGGTGTAATTATCACTTGTGATCAAAAAACTATAAAATGCTGCCACATCCCATTGTGCATTTAATTTTGATCCTTGGAGCATCCAAGCCCCACAAAAACAAGAAAACAAGATAAATTTTCGATATACCATTATAACCTGAAATTAAATTTGAACTGTGGAATATTACGGAAGGGATAAGATTTGATCGATAGATAATACTCAAGCTGATATATCAGGGTCAACCCAAAGTATCTGCTGGGTCTGAAGGCGAACCCGGTTCCAACAGACCAATACGGAAACCATTTGTCAGAAGCCCTGACACTGCTGTAATCAAATCCGGACCGCATATTGGTCAAGCCACATGAAATGAAGGTTTCTGGGATTATTCCATAATGAATCTTTTTACCCCAAAATGTAAACTTCCTCAAATCAGATGAACTCCTCCACTTATAACTATATTGCAAACTTATTCCAGAGCCATCATAATCAGCATATCCCTCAAAGGGAAAATCATCCGACAGTCTTCTGAAAAAATAATCATAGCATAAATGAAAATAATCGTTCCCCATGAATCTAAGACCCAACTGTAACCGGATGATTCCCTCCTTAAAAGAAAAATGATTGCTGTCGAGATGAGATATTTTTCTATCTGCCTGGCCAGCCGCCCTGGGCGTGATCCCAAACTCCAGCAAGCTGCTCTTGTTTAGTATATCCTTAATGATTGGCTTGGATGCCCGGTCTTGACCACAAACAGAATTCATGAACAGGGCGATCCATAAAAGACAATGCAAAACTCCTATCAATCTTTCATTCATTAAATACCTCCGTTAATCCAACTACAAGCTTTATTATTGAGCAATCGGTAAGGGCCACAAAATTGAATAGTACCATTACCCCATGCCCAAAGGCCAGCCTGTTGTTTTTTATAAAATGGTTTATCAAAGATTATATCAAATCCAAATAATCCAATAGGTATAAAACTCGAAACTTTGTTACACCAACCGACAAACCACAAATTAGGATTACCGGGCATTTGAAGCAACCAGGAATTGTTGGGTTCTTCACTGGTACACCCCTGTTGTGTCCTCGTAAAATGATTGTGGATTACAGAATAAATTGTCCTAGCTTTCATCCTTTCTGGATACAAAGAAAACACTTCTTTGGTACTCTCTTCCCAATAAACCACCAGGCTGGAATTGTATCGGAATTAGCGCTTAATACACGATACATAATCCATGAATCTGTATGAATATACTGTGCCCATAAACTCATAGAATAGAGGCATTAAATTTAAATGCCCAATATACTACACTAATTCGAAAATTCCCAATTACCATTTCAAATCATGATGACCCTATCAGATCCCTGTTTCACTCACCCACCACAATTTTTCTGATAACAGACCTTCCATTTCCATTTATATGGACCATATAAACCCCGGGAGGTATGCCGGATAGATCATAATAATTGGGATCAT
>CAYXKO010000509.1:0-2125 GCA_964465435.1 uncultured Saprospiraceae bacterium
CCTCTTTGACCGGCCTGGGAGATCCGGGCATTGGCGTTTCCTTCAGGGTGGGTTATTACAGGGATGGGCCCCTGCCTTCGGAACCGCCTGTGTACTCGATCATGGCATTGCAGGATAGCACCAGGGTGAAAATCAATGGAGCGGAGGTGGCCCGGCTTAATTCCGGCGAAAGCTACCTGTTTCATGCCCGCATTGGAAGCCTTGTGGAAAGCTCAGGTCCTTCCGTCATGAATACCGGTGCCTTTCTGGATACCCCGGGTGGCTGCGGCGACGGGACCTTCGATCAGATTCCTCCGGTGAATGTTTTGGGTAGGAGATATTTTGTCGTAAGGACCCAGGGCAACTGGATCAGCGAGCAATCCACTTTGGTCGTTACAGAAGACGGAAGTAAGGTTTGGATCAATCGATACAACCCATCGGGCACCTTGATTGCAAAGGATTCTTTGATTCTGCAGAAGGCGGGCGATTATTATACTTTTTCAAATGGGGATGGGGCAGCTGCTTTTTCAGTTGCCGAGATCATTTGCGACAAGAGGATAGCTATATATACAGGTTCTGCGCAGTCTTGTGAAGTGGATGTCTCCACCAGCTTTCCGGTTTCTTCTCCCTGCAACGGTTCAAATTTCATCGAGACCACCAAGTTTAAAGCCTACAACCATGCAGATCTTCCGTATTTCTGTTATGTCCTGCTGGAAGATGCCACCGCAGCTGTGGACTTTAACGGGACTCCGCTGGAATCGCGGGCAGGCCCACGCAGACAGATCGGATCAACAGGTATGTACATTTTTACTTTCAACAGCAGTCAGCTGGGCAATCCTTCAGTCATATCACTTTCAAGTCCGGTCCGTCTGCACATATCCATTATCCAAATCGGGGGTGGTTTTTCAATGTCTGCCACTTTTTCCAATCTGATCGAACAACCTGTGGTTGCAGAGCCTCTTTATGTCAACAACGGTCCCTGTCCGGTGTCTACTGCCATTCTTTCAGTAAACAGCACCGTCTCTGATATTCAGTGGTACTACAATGGCAATCCCATTCCCGGAGCCGTGGACAGATCCTATATCGCCACGCGCACGGGTGTGTATCATGTGAGAGGTTTTATTCCCTGTGGTGACTTTTCAGAGTCCGTGCCTGTGACAGTTACCTTTGATTCAATCCCTCAGGGATCATTAAGCGTGAGTTCCTGCGAGTACTATCAATGGGGGGACTCGGTTTACAGCAAAAGTGGTTCGTATTCCAGGTTGGTTAAGACTCCGGATGGTTGCGACAGCCTTGCCACCCTGGACCTCGTGATCCATTCGGGCTCCTCCTCCATTATAAAGGAATCCAGTTGTGACCAATTTACCTGGGCCTTTAACGGGCAAACTTATTATTCCGGCGGGATCTATACGGATACACTGACCAATCATAAGGGATGTGACAGCATCGTTATGCTGGATCTGACCATTCACCATGCTCCGGATTCTGTTCTTAAAGTAAATGCCTGTGAATCCTATTACTGGGTTCTCAAGGGCAGGGATTTTAAACTGGGAGGTCTTTATTATGATACATTGGTCAGTTATTTAGGCTGCGACAGTATTGTGGTGCTTGATCTGAAAATCCACCACAGTACCACACAAACTTTTTCAGTCAAAGCCTGCCAAAGTTACACCTGGACCGTCAATAACCAGACCTTTACCCAAACGGGAATTTATCGGGATACGCTGGTTTCTCATCAGGGCTGTGATTCTTTCCTGGTGCTGGATTTGAGGATTTTTCAACCTGACCTTCAGGAGGAAGTAGTTCAGGCATGCAATTCTTATATCTGGAACGCCAACGGCATGCGCTATGATAAAAGCGGCATTTATACCATCGTGTTGCAAAATGAACATGGTTGTGATTCTGTCCTTGTGCTGAATCTGAGCGTTCTGCAGGATAGTAAAAGTGCCACGCGTATTGCGGTTTGCGATTCGTATACCTGGCCGGCAAATGGCATCAGGTATGATGCATCAGGCACTTATCGTCATGTGCTGCCCAATCATTTGGGTTGTGATTCGATAATTACCCTGGATCTCAACATTCTTCCAGACTACATCACCCGGGATACCTTGCGGCATTGTGGGTCATACACATAGCAGGTCAATGG
>CAYXKO010000510.1:0-2123 GCA_964465435.1 uncultured Saprospiraceae bacterium
AGTGGATTTTGACGAGGCGGCGGATGTATGTGTGATCAACACCTGCTCCGTGACGGACCTTGCGGACAAAAAATGCAGGAAGGCTGTCCGGTCTGCCCTGCGTCTCAATCCTTCTGCACGCGTGGTGGTGATCGGATGCTACGCACAGCTCAAACCCAAAGAGATCTCCGAAATTCCCGGCGTGAGCATGGTGTTGGGTGCAGCGGAAAAATTTAACATCCTCGAACACCTGCAGCAACTGGATCCCAGCAATACGCTCAGCAGGGTGATCAGCGGCGACATCCGCGCAGTCAACCATTTTGTACCCAGTTATTCCATCGAAGACCGTACGCGCACTTTTCTCAAGGTGCAGGACGGATGCGATTACAAGTGCACATTTTGTACCATTCCCCTGGCTCGCGGAAGATCCCGATCCGGCGAGGTGGAGCGGATCGTGGAGTTGGCCCGCGAGATCGGCAGGAAGGGAGTGAAGGAAATCGTGCTCACCGGTGTGAACCTGGGAGACTTTGGCAATGGCACCGAGGTGATCGAAGGCACCCGTCCCAGAAAGGAGGCCCTGTTCATCGACCTGGCCCGCGCACTGGACGAAGTAGAGGAAGTGGAGCGCTTTCGAATCTCCTCGATCGAGCCGAATCTCTGCACCGAGGAAGTCATTGAATTTGTGTCCGGGTCAAAAAAATTCATGCCGCATTTTCACATGCCCCTGCAATCCGGGGACAACGAATTGCTGGCCTGGATGAAGCGCCGTTACAGAAGGGAATTGTATGCAGAGCGGGTGTCCCTGATCAAGTCGCGGATGCCCCATGCCTGCATCGGGGTGGATGTCATCGTCGGGTTTCCCGGAGAAAGCGATGCGCATTTTCAAAACACCTTTGACTTCCTCCATGCGCTAGATGTGAGTTACCTTCACGTGTTCACTTATTCCGAAAGGCCCAACACGCCGGCATTTGAAATGAAAGGCGTCGTGCCTTCAAATGTGAGAAACATTCGAAGCGAAACGCTCAGAAATTTATCCTTAAAAAAGAAAAACCACTTTTACCATTCCTTCATCGGCAGCGTGCAAAACGTATTGATGGAACATCAGCAAAGCCCCCTTGGAGGATTGGAGGGGTATTCAGAAAATTATCTTCGCATATGCGTTCAGGATGCAGCCCCCGATGCTGCAAATTCGATACGGCGCGTGCGCGTCACGGGATTTGATTCCCGCGGAGAGCTTGCCGGTGTTCTGGAAAGTTAAACCAAACAGAATCCTTCATTTGGCACAGAGTGTGCCTGCGACTTTGCGTCATTAAATTTTTAATTTGATCTTGCGAAACCATAATCTAAATATCCATTAAATCAATGTCGATCAGGCTTTCCAGTCCACTATAATTGCGCTGACTGCTATACATCTGATGTTAGGCGTAGGCTTTGCCTACGACTTTGCGTCATCAAATTTTTAATTTGATCTTTAGAAACCATAATCTAAATATCCATTAGATCTATGTCGATCAGGCTTTCCAGTCCACTATAATTTCGCTGACTGCTATACATCCAGTCCTCTGCCTTTTCCACCCAGCCGCATCTGACCGGATTTAAATGAATATAGGCCATTTTTTGACAGTTAAATGGGTGGCTAATCAGTTCCATGGCATGATTCTCATGCGTCCAAAATTGAAACTCACTATTCCTTTTATGACGCCTGACTGCAAATTCAAATTTTTTGAGCATCCAGTCTTTCCTGCTTTCTGAAGCATGTTTGATCTCTTCCAAAATCGCAGTGGCTGTATGCCGTTTAAAATCCCGAACTATATCCGGCAAATTTCCATTCGATGAACTCATGATACAATGCACATGATTTGTCATGATCACATAGGCCCAGAGTTGAAGCCTTTTGTGTTTGCGGTAATAATCCATGCTGTCCAGAACAATATCCCTGTAAACCTTCCTGGTAAAAGCATCGACCCAATCCACTACCTGAAAGGTGAGGGGTGAGGAAATAGGCTCCCGATTTGTCCTCTATCTGATATCCGGTACTCATAGCAGGTAAAATTAGAAAAAAATATTTTACATCCCTAAGATACAACATTTTGATAAATTTAAAATGGACTTGAGTAAATTTGGATTCACAGAAGGGTGTTTAA
>CAYXKO010000511.1:0-2121 GCA_964465435.1 uncultured Saprospiraceae bacterium
TGTCCCGTTTATGTTGTTCTCATACAGAAAAGCAGGGTCATCTACATTGTTGACTACCAGATCGAGGTCGCCATCGTTGTCGAGGTCGCCCAGTGCGGCACCATTGGAAAAACTCTGATCCTCGATGCCCCAATCCTTCATCATTTTTTTGAAGGTCAGGTCACCCTGGTTTTTGTAAATGTAATTCACAAGTTTCACGGAAGGCAGTATTCCCAAAACGGATTCTACGCTGTCGATCACATTGTTGTGATCCTTGAGGTATTTCCTCATTTTGTCGTTGCTGTCCCTGTCGTAAACATCCCTTCTGTAACCATTCGTCACATAAAGGTCCTTGAATCCATCCTGATCCAGGTCGGCCAGCAATGCAGCCCAGGACCAGTCAGTCTTATCTACACCGGCCAATTGAGAGATGTCTGAAAAGAACCCGTTGCCATTGTTAAACTGGAGCACATTGTGCATGTATTGCATGTGAAAACCCAGATAGGCCAGTTGGTCAAAAAATTCAGGCTGCATGTTGGGCATGGTCGTCTTGGATCTTTTATAATCGTCAGGCCGCATTTCGACGGTGATGATCTCTTCTTTCAGATCGTTGTTGATGTCTCCAAAATCAACTCCCATGGAATAATAAGGAACGTGGTTGGTCAGCTGCTTGACCATGTTCTTGAATTTTCCGTCACCGAAATTGATATACATGTAATCATTTTCGATAAAATCATTGGCCACATAGAGGTCCTGAAATCCGTCGCTGTTGAGGTCCCCTGCGGTACAACTCAAACCATAACCATAGTTGGGATAGATCTCGGCTTCCAGGCTGACATCCTCAAAAGTGCCATTTCCCTTATTTCTATAGAGTTTGTCCGTCACCAAAGGATCATAGACCTTATTCTGTATAAAATTTTTCTTGACCGAATCCACCTCATTCTCCATGATCGCCCATCTTTCAGGCCTGTTCGTCAAATAAAGGTCCAGATCTCCATCGTAGTCGTAATCGAAAAAGCAGGCTGCAATGGAATATCCGGGATCAGCCAGGCCATACCTGGCGGCCTCCTCGGTGAATGTCATGTTCTTCTGATTGATGTAGAGCAGGTTTGAATTCGAATCCGGAATGTTCAAATACCCTCCCCTGGTCACATAGATATCCATGTAGCCATCGCAATTGATGTCCACAATGGTCACTCCGCTTCGCCAGCCCTTATTTTTGGCAATACCTGCTGCCTCTGAAACGTCCTCAAATTTCAATCCGCCCTTATTCCTGTACAATTTATCGGAAACCTGGTTTCCCACAAAATAAATGTCCTGGAGGCCGTCGTTGTCGAAATCAGCGATACCCACACCGGCTCCGTTGTAGATGTAATTAAAGGTATAAATATGCTCCCTGGGGGTTTCGGTGATCAGGTTGTTGAAATGTATTCCGGATTGATCCGGCTCCACTTTTGAAAATAATTTACCTTCGGATCCCGAACCAGGTTCATTCTTGCAAGAAGAGAAGAAAATAAAATTCAGAGAAAGAAAATATATAAAAACGAAGCGATTGTTCATACCGTTCTATTTGATCCAATTAATCTTTGTTACAAGGAAACAAACCTCATCATCGCCATGATGGACTTTATCTCATCACTCATCTCCATAATGACCGCTTCGACCACTACATCATTTTCATTTACGTACATCTGCATAAACCTGGGTTCGGAACCTTTTGAATAATAATCATTTTCAACGACGTTGCCCTTTTCATCCTTGCAGACAAAATTAAATTCAATCAGACCCTTCTGACCCATTTCCTTCATCTCCAAAACACTGAGTTTCCTCAGGCCCTTGGGCTCATAGGCTCCGGGGCGGGTAGCAACCATGAACCTAGGATATTTCACATTGGAGTTTTCATTTACATTGCTGCCCGGAGCAACAACACCATCGTTTTTGCAGGCATTGAAACCAATAAAGAGCAAGAAGACAAAAAGAAAAAATATATATTTCATATATCGGTTTTGTAAGTTTATTTGGATTCCTTTAGTTTATTGATCATTTCATCAGTCATCTCAAAGACCACCGTTTTAGCCACTCTGCCACTGTCATCGGTGTACATTTGCATAAATAGTTTCTTCGGAGACCTGAAGAAAGAAT
>CAYXKO010000512.1:0-2119 GCA_964465435.1 uncultured Saprospiraceae bacterium
GTATGTATGCGGGAGCTCCCGAGTTTGCACCGAAGACTACCGATAGCGTGGGGATGACACCGGAAGCGCGGGTTAATGCCGTGGTGATCGTTGCCGTGTGGTGCAGGGCCGTGATTCCTTCCTGGATGCGGGCCCCGCCGGAGTCGTTGAGGCCAATGACCGGAACGCCCACTTTCGCGGCGAGGTCCATGATCTTGCAGATCTTTTCGGCATGGGTCTCCGAGAGCGAGCCTCCGAATACCGTGAAGTCCTGGGAGAAAACATAGACCAGACGGCCGGCAATCTTGCCATAACCGGTCACGACGCCGTCTCCGTAAAAAACCTGGTCTGCCATTCCAAAATCGGAAGTGCGGTGCGTGACCAGCATGTCGAGTTCTTCAAAGCTGCCGGGATCCAGGAGCAGTTCCAGCCTTTCGCGGGCTGTCAGCTTCTTTTTTTTGTGCTGGGCGTCTATTCGCTCTTTACCGCCCCCGAGCAATGCTTTTTGTTGCTTTTCCTTGAGTTCTTCCAGTCTTTTCTGCATCATAACGGCGCGAAGTTAGGGATTTGCCTGCCCATGGCATAGTGGAGAGGGTATTTTGCCTGCCAGCTGTTTGTGATCAGCTCACGCCATTTGTCGCTTCCGGTCTCGGTATCAGGATCGAATCCTGTCCCCGGGACGGGGCTTGACAGGTATCTTTTCATGAATTTTTCCGGACCGGCCAGCACTGGTCTGTTTGGGAATTATTGATTGGAAGGATCCATAACTTGTTGTTTTTAAAACAGACCCATATTCCGAAAATCAAGTTGTATTAATTGTGTTTCGGTGATTTTTCGAAATTATTTTCGCAGGTTTGCTATTTTTGGAACCAACAAAACAACAACTTTATGAATAAACTATTCACTGTCATTTTCATTTTTCTCGTTCATTGGCTTCAGGCTCAGGTTCAGATCAGCGGCCTGGTGCGCGATCAGGCCGGACAGCCTTTGGCCGGGGCAATTGTCTTGGAGCTCGAGACCAGCAATGCCGTCAGTACCGATATGGACGGTCGTTTTTCCCTAAAGGTGCGTTCCAACGCCAGCGCGATCCAGGTACGGATGCTGGGATACGAGGTGGAGACCGCCACCGTCGGTGAGCGACGGGAATTTGAATTCAGTCTCAGGGAGGCCGGCCTGCTCGATGCGGTTTCCATCGTGGGTTCCAGAAGCCTCAACCGTTCCAAGATAAATTCTCCCGTGCCCATCGACGTCATCGATGTGAGGGAGATCACCAGCACCCAGGGACAATTGGACATGAATCAGCTGCTTCAATTTGCAGCTCCTTCCTTCAACGCAAACCGACAGACCGGAGCGGATGGAGCCGATCACGTGGATCCCGCCACACTAAGAGGCCTTGGTCCTGATCAGACGCTGGTCCTGGTCAATGGAAAACGGAGGCATCAGTCTTCCCTGGTGAATTTGTATGGAACGCGTGGACGAGGAAATACCGGCACCGACCTCAATTCGATTCCTGCATCTTCCATAGAGCGCATCGAAATCCTCAGGGACGGGGCGGCGGCCCAGTATGGTTCCGATGCCATTGCAGGCGTGATCAACATCGTACTGAAGGAGAGCGAAGGATTCACGGGAAATCTCAATGTGGGTGCTCACAACGCCCAGGACAATCCCAGGCGCGAAGGACTGGATGGCGAAAACATACAGCTGAGCACCAATTACGGTTTTAAGATCGGGGAGCGCGGATTTGTCAATTTGACCGGGGACTATTGGTACAGAGGCCGCACCAACCGGTTTGACCCAAGCCTTTACCGGAGGCAATTTGGCGATGCAAAAGGCAGCAATTTCAATACGGGGTTCAACGCATCCATTCCCCTGGGCGACAACGTAAGCTTCTATGCTTTTGGTGCCAATAATTTCCGTCAGACCGATGCCTATGCCTGGAGCAGGGATGCGGGATCTTCCCGCAATGTGGATGCCATTTATCCGAATGGCTTTGACCCCAGGATCCTTTCGGATATCACGGACCGATCCCTGTCTGCTGGCATCAAGGGAACCCACAAGGACTGGCGCATGGATTTTAGTCATACTTATGGGTTTAACCGCTTCCATTACTTCGGGGCGGGCACCTTGAATGCCTCCCTGG
>CAYXKO010000513.1:0-2116 GCA_964465435.1 uncultured Saprospiraceae bacterium
TAATAATATATTATCCATGAAAAAACTACTCCTTTTCTCGTTTTTGATTCTCCTGGCTGGAGCAGCATCCGCTCAGGTCAGGTACAAAGAATTTAAGGTTTATGGGACCGTGTTCAATACGGACAGGAATGCAGTCCCCGGATGGGATGTGTTTGTCTCCGGGACCAATGCTGCGGGTGTACCCACTACAGTACAGACCGGAAAAGACGGTTCCTATGCAGCTGTCATCCGGGTTCCCGCTGAGCCGGTACAAACTATGTCTGTATCCGTAAAAGACCCTTGCGTCAACATTCCCACAGTACAGAAATTTACTACCGAAGGATCTTCCTTCAGGCATGATTTTATCATTTGCGCTCAGAATCCTCCCAATCCTTGCAAACCGGCATTTAAGTTCTCTCAGGTAAGGAATGAACTGGTTCTTGAGTTTTCCGCCATTCCCGCCCTCAGGGATGCTAAGTATTATTGGAGCTTTGGAGACGGTACGACAGAAGAGGGAAATCCAGTCAGGCATGAATTCCCCAAGTCGGGAACCTATAAGGTAAGCCTGAAGGTCGTATCGCCAGCCTGCACAGGTTCATATGACTCAGAAGTTGAGGTCAAAATGGTCACTGCACCTCCTCCTCCGCCACCTCCTAGCAGAAGCATTGAGGCTCGCTGCTGTGGTTCGATTCAGATCCTTTCAGTTCCGGCCACGGCTGCAACTGGACCCAATACTTTCCGGTTCAGCGCAAAAGGCGATTTTCAGGTGAATGAGGTGAGATGGGATTTTGGAGATGGTGAATTCGGTACCGGAGCGGAGGTGACACATACTTATAAAAAGGAAGGGAAATATCGTGTCACGGCCTGGATCGGAGGCGACGACTGCAAAGTGGAACTGTCAGCGGTTGTCCACGCCGGCAAGGTAGCTGTGGATCCCTGCAGACTTGAAATTCTGACCAGGTCCAATGGATTAAATGTGTCATTCGGACTGAATTCCCCGCAGATTCCCGATAAGATATTCTGGAATTTTGGCGATGGAAATACTTCCAATGAAGTCAGTCCCAACCATGCCTATAAGGCACCGGGTACCTACAAGGTGGTGGTAGAATTTTCCATCAATGGCCAATACTGCAAAATAGAACGCGAAATAAAAGTGGACGACCCGGGTCGCGACCGCTGCCCATTTGCCATACAGTTTCGCCAAAAGGGTCTCGAGGCATCTTTTGCTGTTTTGTCATCCGTAAAATACGATAAAGTCCTTTGGATTTTTGGAGATGGATCTGAATCCACCCTGGATGCACCAACTCATACCTACGCCAAATCCGGGACCTACCAGGTGACCCTCGTCGTCAGTTACAATGGCATTACCTGCAAGGTTTCTCAGGAGATCAAAATTAATTCAGTCAACGGGCCGGGCACTGTTGCCATCATAGACATCAGCCCCAATCCGGTGGATCAGGAGATGACCTTGAGATTGAAAAGTTCTGACAAGATTTCAGTGGTTCTGGTCATTTCTGATGTGACGGGTCTAAACCTGAAGAAAAAGGCAGTGGACCTGGAGCCGGGTGAAAACATCATCCCGTGGGATATGCAGGATTTGAAGCCGGGTATGTACCTGATCCTTGTGAATCAGGGTAGCAATGTGGTTGCAAAGGCAAGGTTTCAAAAATCATAAATAAAGTAAGGGTAAATTCCTTTTGGGCCGTGGGAAACCACGGCCTTTTTTTTGGGTAAATCTGAGGGACTTATAATATTTCTGATCCTGGAAAATTCTCCGCTCGCCCCTCCGGGATCCGGATTCATACTCTGGTCCTACGGATCATGGAAAGGTCAACGAGGTTGAATAAATGTCGCGTCATCCTTGCTAAAAAAGTCCGGATTACGGCTTGATCGCCACTGGTGAGCGAACGAGAGTTCAGCTGATTTACAAAACCCTTTTTCTTTTTCCTTGTTCCTTTACGCATGGCAGACAGACCCAAGATCAGCAAGGCAGGAATACTCAAGGCTTACCGCATCCTTCGGTTTATTAAACCATACCGTTGGTCCTTTCTTTTTGGGATGGCTTGTCTGGTCATTTCTTCTTCCATGTTTATGATCTTTCCTGCTGCAGCAGGTGAAATGGCTAATACGGCCATTG
>CAYXKO010000514.1:0-2113 GCA_964465435.1 uncultured Saprospiraceae bacterium
CCCATAGGGGATGTAGGACAGTTTGTCAAATACAGGGTCATAGAGGTAAAGTCCGTTTTGGGTGGCCAGCCAGAGTGTTCCGTCCTGATCTTTCAATGCGGCCAAAACCGAATTGTAATTGATCTTATCCCCTTCCGGATATCCGGGGTGAATTTCAGGCAAATCCATGTGACTTAGCTTGCCGGTCTTAGGGTCGTATATGTTTAAACCCGATCCCCATGCGCTAAACCAGATTCGTCCCTCCTCATCTGCGTAAAATATCCGGGTGGAGGCAGTCAGTTTTTTTTCTCCCCAATCAAGATCCGGCAAGTGACGGAAACATTGACAATCCTCATCAAACCTGCTGATGCCTCCGGCGGGATAACTCACCCAAAGTGTGCCATTGGGGTCCACATATAAGCTTTGTGAATCATCGTGCAGCAAGGAAGTTGGGTCACTCTCAGAATGCCTGAATACCTTAAAGCTGTTGCCGTCGTAACGATTAAGCCCATCCCGGGTCGCTACCCAAATGAAACCCGTGGAGTCCAGTGCAAGGTCTGTGATCAGATGATTGGACAGGCCATGGCCTTGATCGTACAATTTAAATCGAAGTTCTTCGAAGTCCTGTGCAATGAGCCCGGGGGCGCAGATCAGGCAACAGAACAGGATCAATCCAGGCAGGGGCAGGCTGGGAAAACAGCTTGCCGGATTATCTTTTGTTTGGATGGAATAATGGTGCCTGGACAAGGGAATGAGATTATCTCAAAGCAAAATTATCAATTTGGGCGCATATCTGGCCTGCTGCAGTTGCTGTGCTGTTTTTTTGAGGTCTGTGAAATTGGTCATTGCGTCGGACAAATCAGGATGTGTGGGGCTTGACAGCATTTTGCTATCTTCGCCTTTGAAACCAAAAGGTTCTCATGCGGAGTTGGATCCATTTATTTTTGCTCGTGTTGCCCTGGGGCTCAGCCTTGCTGCAGGCTCAGAATCACGAGGCTGCAAAGGGGAAAGATGCCCTTTTTCTGGACGTTCATTTGGGTTATGGAGGCCCATTGGGCTTACTGGCAGACCGTTATGGCAGACATCAGGCCGTAGGCCTGGGATTCAGTTACGAACCTGCCCGTTATCATTTTCCGGTTGGATTTAAGTGGACCTACATGTTTGGCAATGATGTCCGGGAGGATGTTCTGGCTCCCTACCGCACTTCTGACCTGGGACAGATCATCGGAGAGGACGGTTTTCAGACGGATGTGGTCTTGCGCGAACGCATGTTTCTGGTACAGGTATTCACCGGAGGAATTTTCCCGGTGGGCTCTCAAAAACATGCCAAACATGGGATACGCTGGTCACTTGGATTGGGATTTTTACAACACAGGATACGCATTCAGGATGATTCGCGTGCCGCAGGGCAGATCGACGATGTGTTCAGGGCAGGACACGACCGGCTGACGAATGGTTTTTCCCTGGCAAGTTTTGCAGGGTATGAATACCGGAGTTATTCCGGCAGGATCAATTTTTATGCCGGCTTCGAACCTGTGATCGGTTTTACGGAAAGCAGGCGCAGCTATAATTACGACACCATGAATTCGGAACTGGGGATCGCCCGCAGGGATCTGTTGCTGCAGTTCAAGCTTGGCTGGTACATTCCCTATTTTTTGGGAAATTACGGTGAGGAGATCGAGTATTGATGATTCTGTACCGCATTGCGATTTCGCTCTATTTTGCTGCCATTCGATTTGCCGCATTTTTCAGAAAGGATGCTGCGCGCTGGGTAGAAGGCAGGCGTCAATGGAGGGAAGGGGCCTTGCAGTTGAATCCCGAAAGGAAGAAAAGCATTTGGATCCACGTATCCTCCCTGGGGGAATTTGAGCAGGGAAGACCTTTGATCGAACGCATCAGGCAGCAATACCCAGGCCGCTTTATCTGGCTGAGTTTCTTTTCTCCATCGGGCTACGAGGTCCGCAAAAATTATCCCGGGGCGGATGCGGTCAGCTACTTTCCATCCGATCGTTTGCAGGACGTGCGCGATTTTCTGGAAATGGTCAATCCCTCCCTGGCAATTTTTGTCAAATACGATTTCTGGTTTGAATCGCTGCACCAGCTCAGACTTCGAATCATCCCCTTTGTATTTGTA
>CAYXKO010000515.1:0-2106 GCA_964465435.1 uncultured Saprospiraceae bacterium
AGTAAGGAATTAGAAACGTGAATCGCATTGGAAAGGAGCCTTCTCCCTGCAATGCATACTCACGACACGTGTCTAATCTCCAAGCATAATTTTTATATCCACACTTCCTTTAGCCAATACAAAATGCAAAAGGTATGTACCCGCAGGAATGTGTGAAGGCATGATTAAAAGTTGTGAATGGTCGCCGGCCATTCTCTGCTCATGCGTAATGAATTGATGAATCGTTTTTCCCTGTAGATTTAACAATTCAAGACTTATAATTTGGTCATGTTTTAAATGATATTTCAATTGAGCTTCTTTGTAGATTGGGTTCGGATAAACCAACAAAGAAGAGGCTTCAATTTCTTCATCCAGTACTCCGACATTCAGATTGGATAAAATGCGTGCAAGGCCAAACTCAATACGGGCACCAACAAAAACAGCGCCTGCGATGATTATTTTGCCATCGCTCTGAGTGGCAACTGAAACGGCTAAATCATCTTCCGGACCTACTGAAATAATGCCAATGCCGCGGTTCCCAAAACTTTCATCTAATTTTCCTTCTGGCAAAATTCGCAGTGCTGCAAAAGCATAATAGTTCTGATCGATGCAGGTGCCTGCAAGAATTATTTTACCATTGGATAGAATTGAAAGATCAGCCGCGTCATTATAGTTATTGTTAATGTCAATCGTAAGTATGCCGTCCTCAGAAAATGTTTTATCCAGTGTGCCGTTTGCATTCAGACGTACAAGTACCATATCGGTGTTGTTTCCATTAAACGCATTTCCTGCAAGTACGATTTTCCCGTCTTCCTGAATTTTAATGGCATTGATGGCTTCATCTCCGTTCGGGCTGACGTCGATAGCGAGTTTACCAGTGTTGTTAAAGCTGACATCCAGATTGCCCTGGGAAGTAAACCGCATGATTGCAAATTGGAATTGATTGTTTACTGTTGTAAATCCGGCAACAATGATTTTTCCATCCTTTTGGATCGCAATGGCCTGAGCGCCGTCATCTCCAGATCCAAATGCCGTATTTATTTTTCCATCCCCGCTGAAGCTGGCATCCAATGTTCCATTGGTAAGAAAGCGCGCCAATGAAAAATCCCAATTTTGACCATTATAAGAATATCCTGCTGCAAGGATTTTATTGTCAGATTGAAGCGCCATGCAAATTCCATTGTCGTGAGAAAGGCCTATATCAGCTGTTGCTTTACCGTTCGTGCCAAAGCTGTTGTCAATACTTCCATTTGAATTAAATCGCAACAAAAAGTACTCATCATCAGCATTGCTCTTTTGTGAATATCCTAGTTTTACGATTTTTCCGTCTTGTTGCAAAGCCATGCTTTTACATTGCAATTGTGAACTAAATACATATCCTTGTGCGATGCCATCAGTGCCGTAGCCTGTATCAAGTGTGCCATTTTTATTGTATCGTGTGGATACAAATCCGTATAGGGTATTGCTATTTGCCGTGCCGCCAACAATAATTTTTCCGTCGGTTTGAATTTTAACATTGCTTGCAAAACTGTGACTTTGGTTTAATTCGAATGCAGCTAGTCCATTTTCTGCGAAACGTATATCTGCATTTCCATTCGTGGTAAACTTAAATACAACCCCGCCCTTATTATCGGAATGCCCCCCGACGAGCAGACTTCCATCCGCTTGAGTAATCACAGAGTTTGCATAGTTGGCATCCATTTTATAGTCGATCAGGATGATTCCATCTCCTGAAAACGTATTGTCAAATGATCCACCTGAAGTATACCTGACAATCGCAAAATCCTGACTGTTCGAATCATTCATTTTTCCATTTCCCACAGCAATAATATTACCGTCACTTTGAATGTTTATTGCAAAGGCAGTGGAGGAATAATTTCCAATCTGACTTCTGACTATACCGTCTTTATCAAAACTTGCATCCAGGATTCCGGCGCTGGTGTAACGTACTAAAGTGAATAGTCCCTTGTAATTGGCATCTTCGGAGGTTCCCGAAACAAGTATTTTTCCATCAGACTGAACTGCTATTCCATACTGGTAATTATCAAAACCAATTATACTGGTTGTGGCAATTCCATCCTGGCTAAAACTGTTGTCCAATTTTCCAGAAGCATTCAGTTTAATAGT
>CAYXKO010000516.1:0-2103 GCA_964465435.1 uncultured Saprospiraceae bacterium
CTGCAGTCAGGCTGTGGATCATTTCTCCTAGCGATGCGTTTTTTCCTCCTACCCTTGGTACGTCGGTGTTGCGTATTTCACGAAAGGGAATGCAGTACTTCATCCGGTTTAATTTTCCGGAAAGTTAAGTCAGGAATTCAGGATCAGGTGATGACCATGGTCAGCGCAGGGGATGAGATTGGGGAGGGATCCTGTGATCGGTGCCAGGTAAAAACCGGCAGTGGACCCGCCAATCATTGGGTGGTGGTGCGGACTGCTCCAGGGACAGGGCATTCATCACTCATTTGAATTACAAATACCTTTCCCTGATGATTTGCAGGTGGTGCGATACATGCCCCATCATCAGGTAGCCAAGAGCCCTTGCTGTAAAGGGCTTTTCAGGTCCGTTTAGTATGAACCGGGTCTGTGCCTCCGTAAAGCTTCTGAAAAGAAAGGTGGAGCTTTCCCGCACAGCCTGAAATTCCCGGATTAGTTCGGACAACCTGGTCCTGGATACATCCGCATGGGCGGCGTAGTGGTTCTCGTCCATGTTGTGCAGGGGAGTGCGGCCATCCTCGCGGCCGCAGACCAGGGCCCGGTATGCAAATACCCGTTCGGTGTCGATGATGTGCATCAGGATCTCCCGTATGGTCCACTTGCCGGGTGCATAAGCGTATAGCTCCTTTTCTGCCGGGATGCTTTGGAAAAATTGGGTGGCCAATTCGGTGTTTTCGCGAAAGAGCACCCAAAAATCTCCCGGACCGACCCGGTCGAGATATCTTTGAAAGTAAGGATTGTATTCCGAAGGTTCTGGTCTCAACATGATGCGGTCTTTTGGTATCCGTATATTTTTTGATCGCCACAAAGATACTATAAGCTCATCGATGTCCTGTCTGTAAAGTAGATGGGAAAGATCCGTTGCGCAGAAATGGGCGACAAGAATTCCGGCGGTTGGCCGGGTTAGAAATTGGCTTTTCTAAAGTTATTAAGTAGCCATGAGATTCTGTGACGAAAACTGGCTTGTTTAATTGTCTGAGCTGGGGTGGAAATGCTTGTTGGGAAATACAGCAGGATGCTTCCAAGTGGTGCCGGTAGATTGAAAATCTGTTGTTGTCTGACTATAAATAAAACCATCGGTGTTTTCCGAGGGAAGTATTCAGCTTGGGCTCTATTGGATTTGCCTCTTGTTCAGAGTTTGCGCGTATAGCGCAGCTGAACCAGGCCCGTGTCGAAAGCCCTGGCAGAGAGCAGTTTCAGATCCTGTTCAGGACGTCCATCCCGGAACAGTCTGATGCCTTCGCCCAGCAAGACCGGTATGACAGAAAGGATGTACTCGTCGATGAGATCCAGCTGCAAGAGCTGGTGGGCGATTTCGGCACCTCCGTCGCAAAAGATGTTCTTGCCTTTTTCCGATTTTAGTTTTTCCACCAGTGTTCCCAGGTCACCGGTATAAAATACGGTGGTGCCGATGGATGGCCTGGGATTTCTGGTGATCACGTAGGCATGCTTATCTGCGTGGGGAAAGTCCACCTGTGCCGTGACCCAGTCGTAGGTCCTTCTGCCCAGGATCACGGTATCCACCGATGCGATGAAATCGCCGTATCCATAATCCTCGCCTTCCTTGTGCACGCGGTTTAAAAAGCTAAGGTCATCCTGAGGTTTGGCAATGTATCCATCCAGGCTCATGGCGATGTATAAAACGAGTTTTCTGTCCATATCTATCTTTTGATTTATTTCAGTTTAGCATCACTACACGCCAATATACCTCCATCAATCGTTAACTCGATTTTCATGAAATAATTAGTTCATTTAGTTAGTGGGTGTTAAACACTAACATACAGCTATTTTGGTTAAATAAAAGTTAAAATGTGCAAATGTTATTTTAATATAGATATCTTTGTTAGAATTCAGAATTCTTCAATTACTTTAATAATCATTTTTTTAACGCCATAAAAAGTTTATTATGTACAGAAATCTATTCAAATCACTACAGGACAGGAAATTAAATTCAAACCTGTATCCCCCCCCCCCCCCCACCCCCAACACCACCCAAAAACTTTTCAATGAGCGCGTCATCCGTTTCGGATATCCGCTCAATAAGCTCATGTCTCCGTTTTTCCACCT
>CAYXKO010000517.1:0-2096 GCA_964465435.1 uncultured Saprospiraceae bacterium
ACCAATTCGTGATCCGGTGTGATTCTGTAACCGTAGTTGATCAGGGTCTTGATATGGGACTCATATATATGTTTCAGGGCTTTCTGGTCGCCTGATCTGAGTTCGTTCCACATCCTGACATCTTCAGTCATAGTCCGCAAAATTGCCCTATTTCAGGGAATAAAAAAAATTTTGAAATATTTTAAGTACAAAAACACCGGCTTCGGTTTTATCCAATCGTAATTAACATTTTTCAATCTTATAAAACGCAGAGTTATGAAGTTTTCAAAGTTTTTTCTTGGATTCCTCTCTTTAGGAATGGTTTTAATGAGCATCTGGGCTTGCCAGAAGGACGAATCTTTAACCGGAACAACCAGTGCTTTGAGCGATGATTCGATCTATGCATTGTCAGCGAATCCGGGTGATGAATCCCCCAATCCTTGTTACAAGCTGGTCTTTCCGGTAAAGGTAAAACTGGCTGATGGAAGTACGGTTACCGTCAACTCTCAGGAGGAGCTGGACAAATTGCACAGGAGGGCCAGCACCAACCCACGCCCCGGTCGTCCGCAGATCCTCTTTCCTTATGATGTCATCCTCAGGAATGGTGACCAGGTTACCGTAAATTCTCCCGAAGATCTGGCAAAAATCCTGAGAGCCTGTAACAAAAGGGGCAATCCCGATCCGGGCGAACATCAGTGTTACGTTGTTTTGTTTCCGATGACGTTTGCCTTGCCTGATGGCTCTACAGTGACTGTGGCCTCAAAGGATGAGCTGGAGGCATTTCTCAAAAGATGGCAGGCGGCAGGCAATAAGGAAAGGCCAAAACTGAGCTTCCCGTATAACGTAAAACTGAAGGATGGCAGTGAATTGACCATCAGCAATGAAGATGACCTGAAAAAACTGCAGGAGCTGTGCCGCAAAGGTCGCAATCCAGTTGATCCCAAGCCCAGGCTTTGCTTTGAGTATCAGTTTCCCCTGAATGTGAAACTGGCAAACGGAGATCTGATCGTGGTAAACAATGTGGAAGAACTGAACAAGGCATTGGCCGGAAGACCTACTGCAAGTGGCAGAAGCCAAATTGTTTTCCCCTTCCAGGTTAAGCTGGTTGCCTCCGGAGAAATTATCACGGTTGAGAATGAAGCCGGGTTGAGAAATCTCCATGAGAAATGCAAAATGCGCTAAGCAATCTCCCCTTATAAACATCGATCAGAATATTGGCCCGGGATCAAGGATTCCGGGCCTTTTTATTTTACATGAGGTACCGGGTGTTCAGGAAACCTTGAAATATTAGTTTTGCAGCCTATTTGAACAGTATAATGGAAAGGATCAGCGTATTTGATATATTTAAAATCGGGATAGGACCATCCAGCTCTCATACCATGGGTCCCTGGAAAGCTTCTCTCAGTTTTGTCGGCAGAAAAAGGGAAAGCCTGATGCAGGCCTCACTTACGCGCATCCAGGTTGAATTGTTTGGTTCGCTGGCAAAAACCGGCAAGGGACATGGAACTGATCTTGCCATCATATTGGGTCTGAGCGGGGCAGATCCCGAGACCATTCCGGTACATGCGGTCACCGGTATCTTTGAGGAAGTTCATGCCGCGAAAACGATAAACCTGGGAGGGTTCAGATCATTGTCCTTTGACCCAGATTCTGATCTGGTATTTCATATGGATCAAAGCCTGCCTGCGCATGCCAATGCTATGACCTTGCGTGCCTTCTTTGATGACGGGCGGGCAGAAAGTGAAACTTACTATTCTGTGGGTGGAGGCTTCATCGTGCGGGAAGGAGATACGGATGATCAGGAAACACGGCAGATGCCTTTCCCCATAGATCGGGCAGAAGATCTCAGAAAATGGTGCGCCCAACTGAATCTGCCCATTTCCGGAGTGGTCATGAAAAATGAACTGGCATTGAACTCTGAGGAATACATAGAATCGGGCATCCTGCGCATATGGTCTGTCATGCTGGATTGTATCTATCAATCCTGTCAAAAATCAGGGGAATTGCCGGGTGGTCTGCGGGTGCAGAGAAGGGCGAAGGCCATTGCAGACAAATTGTTGGGTGCAGGTGAGATCCTGGATTCGGTTTCTTTTCTCGAAAGGATACAGTCTTTGAAG
>CAYXKO010000518.1:0-2095 GCA_964465435.1 uncultured Saprospiraceae bacterium
ATCATCGTACTCAAGCACCCAGTCGCGCAGATCTCTTTTGTACTCGTTGTAAATGGATACTGAGGTCTGGCCGCCTCCGTCCACCAACCGCCAATCCAGTCCATCCTCTTCGATTCTTCGCATCAGTGTGTAGCTGGTCCGGTTGTCGGTGATCCTCCAGCTGTCCCTTTGACCCGGCCAGGTAGTTGTGGCGGTCAGGGTATTTCCTTCCATACTGAGCAGCCAGTGGTCTGTCTGCCCGGTGCCGGCTTTCCGGATAAATGCTGTGCGGTCGCCAATGCGTAAATCCCAGCCATCCAGACGATCGCGCATCAGTCCGCGGGAGCGGAGCTCCCCCACCGGTTCATCTAGGGAATCGTGCAGGCTCCATTCGGTCAGATCATCTGCATATAAGGTCCTGGCATAATAAACATCCTGGGCATGCAACCGGACCATCAGGATCCAGAGCAAACCCGGCAGGATGCTTTTCAGGTACATGATCAGAAGGGCAGGTCGTCAAAGTTATCCTGTCCGGAGCCAAAAGGATCCTCGGATTTTTCCTGCTCTACAAGGTTTTCACCAGCCTTCTGTGGTGCGGCACCTTCGCCTGCTGCTTCCACTTTCCAGGCTTGCAGATTGGTAAAGTACTTCTCCTGCCACTCGCGGCCCCTCAGATCAAAATATACATTGATGGTCTGTCCGGGCGTAAACTGGTCAATGATGGCACAGCGGTCCTGCACCAGTTGGAACTTGATATATTGAGGATACTGCTCGTTGGTAACGATGACAAACTCTCTGGTTTGAAAGGTGCTGGTCTTGTTCTCGGATGGGTAAACCTTGTGCAGCTTACCGGAAATATTAAAACTCATGATCTTGGATTTGGCTCAAAGTTATCGCTTTTCCCTCAATAAAAAACCTCCGGGCCCTTGAAAAACCCGGAGGTAACTGTAATATTGAAATTAACCTTGAAGCCTTAATGTTCCATGACCACCAGTTTGAATCCCCTCGAATAGGCTCCCGTCTCAACCCTCAAAAGGTAGACACCGGGCTTTGGGAACTGGGACTTTCTCACGCGGATGTAATTCCGTCCTTTGACCGCCTGATCCTTCTGACGATACAATTCAGTACCATTCATATCGAGAAGACGGACTGTAAATTCAGTATTTTGCTTGACATCCATGGGCAATACGGTCATCTCTGCAAAAGGATTCGGTATCGGAATGCCAAAGACCACTTCCTTATCGACCGGCACCTCCGTGCTGTTCCATTCGAGCTTATAGATGGTCAGTTCACCGTCGTAGGCCTCGGCACGAACCACATCCGATCCTGTAAATATGGAATTTCTGAATTCTTCCGTCACAGGATCCCTGAACTCCAGTCTGAATAATTCAGTCCCGGGATCCAGAATGACCTCGGCATCGTAGGTCCAGGAGACCAATATCACCCCTTCGGCGGCAAACTGGTAGTTGACAAAATGACTGTTGATATCCAGGGCCCCCGACCTGATCCCTGTAACCATATTCATGCCCGGATCAAAGTGCAGGGTAAACTGCATGCCTTCCAGTCGTGCAGGTACCGCAATCCTGACCGGTACCACCCTGCCTTCTTCCTCGGAGACTCCGGCCTCCAGAACCAGGGTTTGATTCGTGCGTTCAGAAGCCTTGCTGAGATCGTCCCAGGAAGATTTGCTGACGTCGCCGATCTTGATACCGACAAAATCCATGTACATCATATCACCAGCCATATCTCTGATGCGGTATTCTTCCGGCATGGCCTGGTACCAGGGGTCGGCGGGATCCGGAAACTGGTAGGTGGAATACGTAAACTTCCAGGATCTGGAGTTTTTGAACTTGTAATCATATCCCAGGATGAGCCTCCTGATGGCAGCTATGTCGGCACCCGTGATCCTGGCATCTGCATTGGCATCTGCAGCAATCTTTTGCCAGGGAGATTCAATTTCCTGGGTACCGAGAATGTGCTTTTGTATCTGCAACAGATCAAGCGTAGTCACTCCTTCGAGATAATTTTCTTCCTTCAAAGCCCTGACGTCATAATCCTGTCCCAGTGGAATGTTCAAAAAGGAATAAGTTCCGCTTGCCTTGGAATCAAGATGTGT
>CAYXKO010000519.1:0-2086 GCA_964465435.1 uncultured Saprospiraceae bacterium
CTTTTCATGTTTTGTTCGATGGCATACTTGACAGCAGCCCTGACCAATCTGTCGGTACCCTCCCTGGAAACGGGTTTTATTCCGAATCCGGCTGTGTCTGGAAATCTGATCTTTTTATATCTGTCGGGAAAATTCTCGGAAATCAGCTTTTTAAACTTTTCCGCATCTTCGGTTCCGGACTGAAACTCAATGCCTGCGTATATGTCTTCGGTGTTCTCGCGGAAAATCGTCATGTTTACCTTACCTGGCTCCTTGACCGGGGAAGGCACGCCTTCAAACCATCTGACCGGCCGGACGCAGGCATATAGGTCCAGTTGCTGTCTCAGAGCTACATTCAAGGACCGAATGCCACCGCCTACCGGGGTTGTGAGGGGGCCTTTAATGGCTACCAGATGGCTTTTGATGATGTCCAGGGTTTCCTGCGGCAACCAGTTCTGTGTTTGCTTAAATGCCTTCTCTCCTGCAAGCACTTCAAGCCAGGAGATCTTGCGGGCGCCCTTATAGGCTTTTTCGACGGCAGCATCAAAGACTCTTACAGAGGCTGCCCAGATATCCGGACCTGTGCCATCTCCTTCAATAAAGGGAATCACAGGATGGTTTGGGACGGTGAGAATATGGTTTTCGCAGGTTATTTTCTGAGCATTCATAATTAAAATTTATAATATGTATAAATGAATGCGCAAAGGTACATTTTTTCACCTTCCCCGAATAGATACATCCGGAGTAATATTGTGAGAAATGTTCCTGGCAGACGAGCTCATTTTAATATATTATCTTTGTTTTTAATATGCTAAATCCGCTTCTTGATTCCGATCCTGGTCACCTGGGCACTGAGGATAAAAAGATAGAACGGGCATTGAGGCCCAAGCTGTTATCTGAATTTTCCGGTCAGCCTCGCGTGGTTGAAAACCTGAAGATTTTCATTCGGGCCGCCCTCCAGCGGGGGGAGGCTCTGGATCATGTGCTGCTTCATGGGCCTCCCGGCCTGGGTAAGACTACCTTGTCCCATATCATAGCCCAGGAACTGGGAGCTTCCCTGAAAATGACTTCCGGTCCGGTTTTGGAAAAGCCGGGTGACCTGGCAGGTCTTCTGACCAACCTTCAGGCCGGGGATGTGCTGTTTATTGATGAAATTCACAGACTGAATACCGTCGTGGAAGAATACCTGTATTCGGCCATGGAGGACTACAGGATCGATATTATGATTGATTCCGGCCCAAGTGCACGCAGCGTTCAGCTCAGCTTGAATCCTTTTACGCTGGTTGGCGCTACGACGAGGATGGGGCTGCTCACCTCACCGCTCAGGTCCCGCTTTAGCATAACCTGTCATTTGGATTATTATGACACAGACACCTTAAAAAGGATTCTGGCGCGATCCGCCGGAATATTGGGAATGCATTGTACAGACGAGGGAATAAATGAGATCGCACGCAGGAGCAGGGGGACCCCGAGGATAGCCAATGCATTGTTACGCCGACTGAGGGACTTCGCTCAGATCAAGGGCGATGGTACCCTGGATCTGAACATTGCATTATTCGGACTGGAGGCGCTCAATGTGGACTCCCATGGATTGGATGATATGGACAACCGGATATTGCATACCATCATTGAAAAATTTACAGGAGGCCCCGTGGGCTTGACAACCGTGGCCACTGCGGTTGGTGAAGAAGCCGGAACCATCGAGGAGGTACATGAACCCTTTCTAATCATGGAGGGATTTCTCCAGCGGACCCCAAGAGGAAGAATTGCCACCCAAAAAGCTTATGACCACCTTCGCATACCGTATCAGGTCAAGCCGGGCAGCTTGTTTTAGAAGGTGTATGGTCTCTGCCTTGAAACTGTTTTAAATTCTGTATGTACAGGACATCTTAATATTTCCCGTCAGGAATAGATACTGGCAGCAGTGAAATGATGCACATAGGTCATCATTCACTCAAGAAATAAAATCAAGGTTTAAACGGAGAAACTTTCGCCACAACCGCAGGTCCTGGAGGCATTAGGATTGGAAAAGTAAAACCCCTTGCCATCCAATCCTCCGGAAAACTCAAGGGTTGAATCAAACAAGTAGAGAAAACTTTTAAGGTCT
>CAYXKO010000520.1:0-2085 GCA_964465435.1 uncultured Saprospiraceae bacterium
CTTGCCTTGTATGCTTCCAAATTCCAAACTGACGGAGCAAAGCTGGGAGTAAACCTGATCACATGGCCGGTTACCTCGACTTCAACCCTGTCTGCTTTGGCTTTTGATCATGCCCTTTTTTACAAAGGTTTCCTGCTCACCGCTGCTTCCAGGCTTAATTCCCCGACCTCCACATCCCCTGCATCCATGGAGATCAACAATCGACTCAAAGGCTATCGCCGCAGGCTCGCTGCCGAATACGCCAGGCCAATTGCCGAGCGGCAGGCCGTTGCCGATCTGGAAGAAAAAGCCAATGTCGCTGAGAAGGAATTAGCCCGGTCACTGGTCGGTTATGCAGATGCTATTCGTCAGGTAAAGTTTCACGAAGTGAAAGTGAGATTAAAGAAATCTGAGGCAGCCATTGAATTTGTCCATTTTCAGGTCAATTTCCCTAAAAAAACGGGTAGGACAATCTACGCCGCACTCGTGGTGTTACCTGAACTGGAACAACCTAAGTTTATCCTGCTTTTTGAGGAAAAATCTCTGGACTCCTTATTGAATACAAAATCTGAACGAAAGTCAGAATATGTCAGTTCTTTGTACTCTTTGGCTGATCGGGGAGCAATAGCGATAGAGTCATCAAAAAAATCATTGTATGAAATAGTGTGGAAGTCTCTTGATAAAGAATTGGATGGAATCAAAACCATTTATTTTTCACCCAGTGGGTTATTGCACAGAATAAATTTGGATGCCCTTCCCATAAGTGAATCGGAGACCTTGGCAGACAGGTATAATCTGATTGAACTAAATAGTACACGCCATTTGGTAATTCCTGCACAGGTAAAAAATGTCAACAACGATGCGGTCTTATATGGCGGAATTCAATTTGATCAGGATAGCATGCTTTTAAATAATGAGCCCCTGTTTGCCTCCCGATCCAGAGGAGAATTGGATTTCATTTCCATCGATTCTGCTTTGAGAGGCGGTAGCTGGAGTTATTTGGCAGGAACTGAAAGAGAGGTGGAGGCTATTGGTAAGATCGTGCAGTCATCCGGAATCCAAGTGGACTTGAAAAAGGGGTATCAGGCAACGGAAGAATCTTTTAAAAATGTTGGAGCAAATAATAATCCATCGCCCAGAATTTTACACCTGGCAACCCATGGATATTTTTTTTCTGATGTAAATAATAAGAATGATACTGTTTCAAATACAGAGCCGGTATTTAAAATTTCTGACCACCCGATGCTCCGCAGCGGCCTGATCCTGGCAGGAGGTAATGCAACCTGGCAAGGAAAGCAAACCTTGGAAGGACGAGAAGACGGCATCTTGACCGCCTACGAGATCAGCCAGATGAACCTGTCCAATACCGAGCTGGTCGTGCTTTCCGCCTGTGAGACCGGACTCGGCGACATTCAGGGCAACGAAGGCGTGTATGGCTTACAAAGAGCATTTAAAATCGCAGGAGTAAAATATCTCATCATGTCCCTCTGGCAGGTCCCGGACAAGCAGACCTCGATGCTGATGACGACTTTTTATAAGAAATGGCTGCAGGAAAAGTTGACCATCCCGGATGCCTTTCATGCCGCCCAAAAGGAGATGCGCGAATTGGGCTTCGATCCCTATCAATGGGCAGGATTCGTTTTGGTGGAGTGAATTTCCTCATTCTTGACGCCTATGGCGTCACTTCGCTTCGCTGCGCATTCTCATTCTCATTCTTCCCATTGGTGTATCGCCGTGGAGTTTAGCACGCTAACAGCTTACCGGTGCATTCTGTTTCTCCTTTTTTGTTATACTCATATTTTCTTGCTTCTGTTTTTCTTAATTTTTTCCAGACTGACAATTTCATTCAAAAACTGATTACATTAGCTGCAAATAGGCAAAGATGAAATTTTGGTTATGGATCCTTGGGTTTCTTTTTCAGTCCATGATTTCCGCTCAATCGGTCGATACGGTTTCGCTGAAAAAGGTAGACAGTCTGATTCTGGTCTCTCGAACATTCATAAGACAAGGTGATTTTCAAAAGTCCCTTTCAGTTATTTCAGAGGCTGAAAATTTTGCAATGGAGCGGTTCGGACAGGAGTCCCCAGGATATGGCAACTGTTGCCT
>CAYXKO010000521.1:0-2069 GCA_964465435.1 uncultured Saprospiraceae bacterium
CAACTGCTCAGCACTTTTTCGTCCTCGGAGAGCGGAAAAAGGCTGTACGCACCCGGCAGATCTATCAGCTCGATCTCATTGTCGGATGCCAGGGACAAATGGCCCGTTTTGGCTTCCACGGTCACGCCCGGAAAATTGCCCACCTTTTGATTCAGACCGGTCAGGAGGTTGAAAAGGCTGGTCTTTCCGGAATTCGGATTGCCGATCAAAGCCACTTTGAGTCGTTTGCTCATACTTCCTGGACCGCTTGTTTTACGATTGAATCCCATTCCTGCTTTCGCAGCGCATAGAAAGCCTGGTCCACCCGCACGTAGCAGGCACCACCAAATGGAGCCCGGCGCAGCAGTTCGATCGTCTTGCCGGGATAAATGCCCAGAACCAGCAACCTGGCGGCTACCACAGGATCGTCAATATGAAGGATCTTGTAAGTCAATCGGGACCGGTATTTCTTTGGCTGCTTATCAGCGGGGCAAAGATAGCCCGAGGAACATCAAATCCCGAAGGGCTTTTGCCGGGAATGGCACAAATCCTTCCGGACCAGCCCGTCAAACCGGAGAAATCTGCTATTTTGCAATAATTTATTTCGCGAAGCAGCAGATCGCGACTGTCATTCGTTAATAAATAGTAAAAGCAAACAAGTGGACCTTTCACTCCGATATATGGCCTCCGAATCAGACCTGATCCAGGCGTGCATCAGAAAGGAGGAGTGGGCCCAGCAGCGCTTGTACGAAGAGAACTACAAACGCATGCTTGCGATCTGCATGCGCTATGCTGCAGATCCGGACGACGCGGTGGACATGCTGCACGACGGCTTTTTCAAGATACTCACCCATCTGTCGCATTACGAACCCAATACCTCGCTGAATGCCTGGATGAACCGGATCATGGTCAATACCTGCATAGATCATTACCGGTACAAAAGCAAGCGTCAAACCACGGACCTGGAAGGGATATCCGAATTATCCGCACAATTTCACAATCCGCTTGACAACATCAGCATTGAGGAGATCATGAGGGCAGTCCAGCATTTGTCCGACACCTACCGTGCGGTTTTCAACCTGTACATCATCGACGGGTACTCACACCGGGAAATTGCTGAAATTTTAAATATCACGGAAAGCACATCCAGATCCAACCTGGTCAAAGCGAGGCAAAAACTGAAAGAATTACTGAGACGAGATGAAGAAGAGTGAAGATTTTGACAAACAGGTCCGTGAAAAGCTGAATGCCTATGCCCCGGACGATACCGGTGCGGCTGCAGGCTGGCAGAGGCTCAGGCAGAGCCTGAAAAAAGCCGAACTGGAAGACCAATACTTTGACCAGACCCTCCGGTCCCGACTCGCATCCAGGGAGGCCAGCCATCCTTCCGCCGGCTGGTCAAGCTTCTTCGTCAAATACAAAGAACGCAGGGCCAGAAGGAGGCAGATACTGGGCATCCGCATCGCCGAGTTAAGCCTGATCCTGCTGCTGTTCTGGACCCTGGAACGATTCCACCGCCAGTATGCGGCCCAGCATCTTTACCGTGCGGAGCAGTTGCAGTCAGAATCCCCCATGCAGGAGGATCCCGGAGTGCAAGGATCCCAAAGGTCCCGGATGGAAAAGACCGTGGCAAGCTCAACTGCGTTGGCAGCAACATCCGCAAACACGCCCGGACATCCCGCATTTGCCCAACGGCCAAAACCGGAGACCCCCACCTTAAGGCAAATCTCCGATACCCGATCAACAGACCGTGCGGCGCAAACCGGTCCGGCAAGTCAGCAGACAAATCACGCGAAAGAAATATCAGAATGGGCCCAAGGAAGTCCGGCACCTTCAATACCGGCAGTCCCTGCCCAGGATCAAAATACAACCGCTCCCTCTGCAGAGACGCAGCCATCCGCTCTCTCCGGAGCAGAAATGCCAGTTCCGCAAGAAAAGACATTTGCCTCCGGAGCGGAGCATGCTGTCCCGTCAAACAACGATCCGGCAACGGCTGAAAATCCGGCAAATGCCGGGGTTCAGGAACAAAATGCCCCACCGTCCGCCATTTCCGAAAAAATTTTGCCTCAGCAGGGATTCAGGATCTGGGC
>CAYXKO010000522.1:0-2065 GCA_964465435.1 uncultured Saprospiraceae bacterium
ATCCAGAGCGAGTGATTTCTTTTGCAGACTGATCGCTTCCCTGATCATGCCGGACCGATTTTTCTCATCAAACAGAGCCTTCAAGCGAAGCGCCACACCCGCGAAATAATATTTTTTTACCAGTAGTTTGGGATAAAGGGGGTGATCTTTCTCAAGGATTTTTTCCGCGGCTTCAAAGTAACGGGACAGTCTTTCGTATTCGCCTTCGCTGCGGTTGTAATAGGTCCTTTTTCTTAATTCTCCGGCATCTCCGTTGAGATACAGGTTGAGCTTTTGTTGTCCCTGGTCGTGGATGAAAATGGCCAACTTTCTGGAATATTCTTTTTGAAAGCTATCGTTTGTGGCAGCGCCGTTGAGGTCTTCCAGGAGATCTTTGAGGATGGGGTTAAGGTCTTTTTGAGCGGATTGGGATTCCGGAATGGACCGGAGCAGAAATTTGAAGAATTCAGCATTTCCTGCGGATATGGCTTTGGAAAAATCGGAAGATGGCTCTATGGATTGAGCCTCCATCTTCCCAAGCAGCAGGTTGAATTTGCTTGCTTCTCGTTGCAGCAGGGAATCCGCGCGATTCAGCTCATCGGAACTTCCCTTGCCTCTGATGTTGGAATTTTCGCTGGCAGCCAGCAGGGGTTCTCCTGCTGTTGTGTTTTTCTGAAAGCCGGGGCTTACCTTCGCCAGGATGAACGATTCATTGCCCTGGATGACGGGGTTTTGTTTTTCGCTTACATTGAGATTTGTGAGTGATTCCTTGATGTTTTTCCTGAGATAAAAGTCCATTTCTTCCAGACTGACTTTCTTGTCGTCCTCGTCTGCTTCGCCGGTCAGCCCTTTGATGAGGAAGTAGGAAAAGACCCCTCTGCCTCCTCCCCACTTTTCGCTCTCAAGGGACTTTTGATCCGGTTTGCAGGACATGATCCTGACCTCATTGGCCACGCTCTTGGAGGCTTTATCGGCTGTGAGCGAAGAGCCGCGCACGTCGTCTCCTGCCAGTTTTCCGGAGCGGCAGGCATCGATGATCACGATGGTCTTGGATTCCAGGCTGTCGGATACGGCGATCGTCTTGATGAGGTTGTTGATGTCCTCCAGCCGGATCGCGTTGTTGCGGTATCTGCCGAATGGGGTGTCGTGCGCCAGCAGGTACCCCAGCTCCCAAAGGGTTTGGTTTTCAACGTCTCCATGCCCTGAAAAATAGAAATATACCTTGTCTCCCTTTTTTGCAACCTGCCGGATCCAGTAGAGCGCATCGTCAATGGCGGCAAGGGTTGCTTTTTCGTTGAGCAGCAATCGGATGTTGGATTCTGCTACAGATCCTCCTTCCATGGATCGCAAATATTGGTAGAACATCCGGGCATCAACATGGGCAAACTGAAGGTCGGAAATCAGTGAATCCCTGTACTCGGATACCCCTATGATCACAGCGTAGGTGTTTTTGGCATCTTCCACCTGCCTGGATGAACGCAGCAGTACGCCTCCTCGTGAGTCTATTTGAGAATGACAGAAAGTCCCGACTATAAAAGGTGTGATTAAGGTAGCTAGGGTTTTCATATCACTGAATTTAAAATTGAGCAGTAAGGAAACTGAATTTAAAGGCCCAAATTAAGGGTATATTTACTGTATTTGTAAAGAGTCTGAAATATAGTTGACAATTACAGGCTATTGAAAAACAGCCCGAATGTACTTGATCTTTTTACCGGCTTCCAGGTGCATCCGCTCGTAATAGGTTTTGATCTCGAGCTCGGGATAGGGCAAGGTCCCCGCATATATATCCTCGTTCTGGTAAATGATCCGGTAGTCCGGATGTGCTGCAAGTGTTTCCAGACTGAATGAGTACAAACCGGGATCATCGGTTTTGAGATGGAGCAAGGAGCCTTGCTTCAGAATGCGCGAGTAAATATTCAGGTAATGAACAGAGGTAAGTCTCCGGTTTGACTTGCTGGGTCGGGGAAAGGGGTCCGGGAAGGTGATCCAGATCTCGGAGACCTCCGCGGATTCAAAAAAATGTGGAATCAATTCTATGCGGCTCCGGAGAAACGCAATATTGCCTAGTTTTCTTTCCAGGGCAATG
>CAYXKO010000523.1:0-2062 GCA_964465435.1 uncultured Saprospiraceae bacterium
GAAAGATGGACCACGCCCGGTCAGAAAACAGAGATCCAGAAACTTTATTACGGAGACAACGTTTCTGCAGGTTTTTCCTTTGCGGCCACCTCCAAGGTTGAAAAAGGAGACTATCTGAAACTCAAAAATATTTCCCTGGGGTACACCATTCCATTGGAACAGAAAAACTGGAAATACAAGGTCTCATCCGTGAGAATCTACGCTCAGGCCGTCAATCTGTTTACCCTGACCCAATACCGCGGATCCGATCCGGAAGTTTCGATCAACGGCAACTCCATTCATTCCGGAAAAGACCAGAACATCCCACCCAACGCACAGGTCCTGTCCATGGGTCTCAACGTTGGATTTTAATCACCCACTCTAAATGAAAATGAACATGAATCAATCATCTATCCTCAGATATACCCCAGGAATTTTCATCCTGCTTTTTGCTACAGTATTTTTCTCTTCCTGCGACAAGGATTTTCTGGACGTCAATCCAAGGACCATTGTGGAAGAAAAAGATGCCTTCAGCACCCCCGGAAAAATCCTGGCCCAGGTCAACAACCTGTACGCCCGCTTGCAGAACCAAAACCTCTATGGTGGCCGCTGGATCATATTCAACGAACAGCGCAGCGATGAGTTCGGGCAAAACGATGGCAATGCAGCCACAGGCTCCGCCGTATGGAACCAGAACGTGGCCACCACCAACGAGTACATCAACGACGTATGGTCCGCTGCCTACACCGCGATCAACGCAGCCAACATTCTGATGTCGGAACTGGAAAAGACCCAGGTGATCCCGGACAGTCTGGCCAAATTGTACATTGCGGAAGCAAAGTTTGTACGGGGCCTGGCCTACCTCATACTGGTGCAGACCTATGCCAAACCCCACAACCTGAATCCGGACGCCCTGGGTGTGCCTCTCAGACTGATCGCCATAAAAAGCATCGGAAACAATGACCTGGCCAGAAGTACGGTGCGCGAGGTTTACGCACAGATCATCAAAGACCTGGACGAGGCCGAGGCTGGACTTCCTTCGCGGTATGCCACCAGCGCGCTCAACAGCAGCAGGGCACACAAGAGCACTGCCATCGCACTGAAAACGCGGGTCTATTTGAATACAAACAACTTCGTCAAGCTCGCTGAAGAGGCCAGGAAAATAGTCACGGACCAGCCTCCTTTCCAGCACCAGGACGGAAGCCTGACCCATAAACTGGAGAGCAATGTCCAGCTGATCTGGGGCGGAAGCTATACCGGAACCGAATCCATTTTTACCATACCCTTTGCCAATACCAATACGGAAACTCCTGCTGCACAGTATTCCCTTGCGTTCACGTATCTCACACAACCCATTCTCTTTCTGACTGAAGAAGGAGTGGGCGCAGACAGCGCATTCCTGAACCCGCAGGATGGACGCTCGACCCTGGTGTCCATCAATGCCGCAAAGAGAAAAGTGCTGCGCAAGTTCACCATCACCACGGCACCCTTCCGGGACTATGTGCCTGTGATCCGCTATGCAGAAGTGCTGCTCAATTACGCCGAAGCTGCCGCACAAAACGGACAGTTGCCCCTTGCCGCAGAATTGCTGAAAGCCGTGCGGAACCGCTCAAATCCCTCCTACCAGTTTGCTGACGATGTTTTGAACGACAAGGACAAGCTCCTGGATGCGATCTGGAAAGAACGCCGGGTCGAGTTTGTGGGAGAAGGACTCAGACTGCAGGACCTGCAGAGAAGGGTACTGACGCTGCCTTCCAAAAAAGGAAGCATCGGCACCGCCCCCTCCGTAGCACCCGATGCCAAAAACTACATCTGGCCAATACCCAGTGGCGAACTTTCCACCAACAAACTATGCCTGCCCAATTAATCCATCAGGTGTAACTGAAATGAAGAATTAAATTCACCCCGGATCATTTTTTGTGATCAAATGAGGCCTGCATCAATTCCTGCAGGCCTTTTTTTTTAATTATAAAACAATGCCATCATATCCGCTTGGATCAATTGCAAAAGAATCTCACACCTGTCCTAAATAAATTAAAATTTTAAATATGGTATTTGATTTACAAGTATTTACAATCTTAAA
>CAYXKO010000524.1:0-2060 GCA_964465435.1 uncultured Saprospiraceae bacterium
CGAGCAGGATCAGGTCGGGATCCTCCTCAAATGCCTTGTCCAATCCCTGCTGGCCGTTGGTCGCCGCGCTGATTTGATAGCCCTGCCGCTGGAGCATTAAGCCAACCAGGCGGAGGGTGTCGAGATCGTCGTCGATGATAAGGATTTTTTCGCTCATGGTGATCCCTTGGCAATCTTTAGTATAGGACAGTCTAGCACAAAGCCCATTTTCGGGCAAGATTCCTTGACCAAGCCATCATGGCTGTAGCAAAGTCAGGAAAAGGGGGTAATCAGCAGTGAAAAAGCATGAGAAAGATGAGCGGCAAAAAAGCGCCGAGCTTGGGCAGCATTGAGAAAACCAGTTTGGCGGATCAAGGTCAGAATCAAGTTATGGATGTTTGCCAACACGCGTGCGCCGTGCCCGATGGTGAAGCGGGTCGCATCTTCCTTAAGCGTCACATCTCGTCGATAATGGGAACCGGTCTCAATGCCCCAATGGGCACGACGGATTTCCAGGAGTTGTGCTGGACTGGCTTTTCCACGTGCAAGGCTGGTAATCCCAAACTCAACTTCATGCGATGTTTTGTAACAGACTCCCTGTCGCCACCAGTGAAAGGTACGCTCTAAGCGGTAGACCTGCGCCAAGCCTGGCCAGGCGGTATAAGTATTGAGCATTTCACTGGTGGTCATGGTGCGACATTCGATTCGCCCATGTCCCTTGTTCACTTTTTGTGCTGTGAGAAAATCGGTTTGGATTTTGCCAAAGCCGGGTCTGGGATAGTCTGGGGCGAAGAGCGATTGGATGTTTTTATACAGCTTGGGTTGGTTTTCCTTCACTGGAAAGACATAGTCGCCTTGGTGGTCCAGGATCGTTTGTGCCAGTCGTTTTTGCGTGTGCAAAGCATCCCCTGTGACGACTTTTCCCGTAATTCTTGCCAGTTTAATCACTTCTGGCGCCTTGGTGATCTCATTTTCTTTCTTACCAACTTCGATCTGGGCCAGCGTTTTTCCGGCGGTCACATCATACATACTCAGGGCATATTCCGGTGTGCCATCCTCGCGTTTCGACATCCCCAGTAAGGCTTTGCCGTCCAGAGCATAGATGGCGCCACGTTCGCCCTCTTGACTGTATTCTCCTACCAGACGTTCCACCTCTCTCTCATAGACTTTGTAGGCCAAAATCCGCCGGTAGGTGCTCCTTTCTGGCATGCGTTTCAGCTTGATCCGCAACAAAGTCTCTATTTCGGACTGATGGTACACACCCCACTCGGCTATTTCGGTCGGCGAATTGGCTCCGCTCAGTTTGGCGAGCAGCACGATCATCAAGATCGTTGTGAGACTATACCTTTTTCCTCTGGCCTTCCTCAGATCACTCAGGCTTTGCAATCTTTCATAAACGCTCCCCTTATCATACACAACCCCTTCCGCGCTTATATCTTGCCCTTTGCCGACCGTGCTATACTCCATTTGGATCCTCCTTGGTTTTTGCTGGTTTGATCACTCGCAATTTTACCGAGAAGGATCTACTTTTTACTTTTTGTCAAGCGACTTTGCTACAGCCATACATGTCCATTGATACGATATTACCAGGTCGGATGGTAGAATCGCGCCCATGCTTCCCCTCACGAAAGTCGAACAATTTGTACGCAGACATCTTCGTTTCAATGTCACCGTCGGCCTGATCGACGGCGGCATGTTCGGCGTTGCCCTGGGATTTGCCTCCTTCGGGACGATCCTGCCGCTCTTCGTCGCCTCCATGACTGATTCCGCCACCCTGATCGGACTCGTCCCTGCGATCCACTCCGCGGGCTGGCTGCTGCCGCAGCTGTTCACGGCAAGCCATACCTCCCGCCTGCGGCGCTACAAGCGCACCGTGCTGTTGAACACCATCCATGAGCGCATCCCGTTCCTGGGATTCGCCGTGGTCGCCCTGCTCCTGCCCAAGATCGGACTGCAAGCCGGATTGGTCCTGACCTTCCTCCTGCTCTCCTGGCAGGGACTGGGCGGCGGCTTCACCGCCAACCCGTGGACCAGCATGATCTCCAAGATCATCCCGCCCGACTACCGCGGCACGTTCTTCG
>CAYXKO010000525.1:0-2059 GCA_964465435.1 uncultured Saprospiraceae bacterium
CCTCTCCATTCGTACAAAATGTGTCCCTCTCCACTTACTTCGTCAGTGGGTTCCCCAAACTGGTTTGTCACTAGCAACTTAATTGTACTAACTACTTTTTTCTCTGAATTTCCGTAGTCAAAAAAGCCTCGATATTTCTTTACTGCTAGAAAAATCTCAGGCTGCAATTTTCTAAGACTGTAATACTCCCGTAATTCTGGACCGGAGGTTTAGTTAAAAATTTCACCCTTAAATTTACTAAACCATGATCAAACAAACCAGACGCAAATTCAGCCCCGAGTTCAAATCCAAAGTTGTTTTGGAAGCCATTCAAAATCAAAAGACCTTGGCTGAGCTGAGCCTTCGCTACGAGGTAAATGCCGTAACGATTTCCAAATGGAAATCTGAATTTTTGGAGAATATGCCTATGGTATTTGGCAAGAGTGTGCCATCTGCGTGGGAGGAGAATTCTCCTGAATTGGAGAAGTTGTATGCCCAGATCGGCCAATTAAAGGTCGAGAATGACTTTTTAAAAAAAAGTGCCGTGAAATTGGGCTACAATCCGAAAGAATGGAAGCGGTAAAGATTAACCATGCCAAGGTTTCGGTACGCCGGCAGTGTGAGTTGCTGTCCATTCCCAGGAGTTCATTGTACTATACTCCGGTGCCGGAGAAGCCAGAAAATGTCAAAATGATGGCCCTGATGGACAAGCACTTGCTCTATCACCCAACGGAAGGTGTGGTCTCCATGGTGGACTGGCTGCGGGAAAAGGGCTACGCCGTGGGCCCAAAGCGGATCAGGCGTTTGTTCAAGCTGATGGGGCACCAAACCTTGTACCGGCGCAAGAACCTGACCAAAGGAGCCTTGCGGGAGTACATCAGGCCCTATTTGCTCAGGGGAATGAAGATTACCCACGCCAATCAGGTATGGTGTACCGACATTACATACATCCCTATGAAGAAGGGCTTCATGTACATGACAGCTTTTATAGACGTCTATAGCCGGAAAATCATGGGTTGGGGCCTTAGTAACACCATGACCAAAAAGTGGTGTCTCGAAGTGCTGCAGGATGCTATAGCGCGGCATGGGAAACCCGAGATCCTGAACTCTGATCAGGGTTCTCAGTATACCAGCCCGGCATGGATCCACTTTCTGGAGCAACAGGAAATTGCCATCTCCATGGATGGTAAAGGGCGAGCGACAGATAATACCTGGATTGAGCGATTCTGGAAGAATATCAAGGAGAATTACATCTACCTGAACCCCAGCGATAACGGCTTGGACCTTTACCATGGCATCAGGAATCAAATTGACTATTACCACAACAAGAAACACCAATCACTTACAAGCTCGCCTGAAAAGGTCTACACCGAATCCATCCAAAAACAGGCCGCGTGAACAACAATTTATTTAACTTAGCAATTGAACCTTTTGGTACAGGAAATGGGGAGTATTACAGTCGGCTCGTTTAAAAGCTCCAAAGATAGATTTGGTTCAGTAAAGGCTATTAAGCTGTATTCTGGTTCTTTGTCTTTTGATAGTTTGTCAAACCAACCAATAATTTCTTGAAAGTTCCAAGTTGTTAAAGAAGGTCTCTTGGTTGCCATTAACCAAACTTACTGTCAACTTTCAAATATATGTTTAGCCTATTCCCATCCCAATCACCGGCTTGATTTTAGGGAAATTGGTAGTTGGTTATTTTAAGTTCAACTGTTTGGTCGTCTAATCCTTTGAATGTCATTATCGCAAAATTCGTTTTCTAAATGCCGTCAACAATATTATTGTCGCAACACAAGCAACTATAAATCCTTTAAGCACTTGAATAGTCAAACATAAATCTTGTCCTGTCACTAATGAAATGCAGTCTGTTGGGCTGTCTGTTTCATATTTCAGGCTGACCATTGTATTAATAATCCCAAATGCAAAAACTGGAACTCCGATAATTGAAAGTCCTATTAAAGCATAGAATATCACTTTCTTCGCTCTCTTCATTTTTACTACTCGTGTCGTCTTTTAAGCTGCCGCATAACGTTTTGCGGGTGCCCGCAGGGCGGGACTGCGAAACGCGAACTTTAATTTT
>CAYXKO010000526.1:0-2036 GCA_964465435.1 uncultured Saprospiraceae bacterium
CCTCCGTTTTTCCAAATCCCACGTCGCCGCAGACCAGCCTGTCCATCGGATGGGGTTTTTCCATATCCGCCTTTACCTCCAGCGTTGCCTTGCCCTGATCCGGTGTGTCTTCGTAGATAAAGGATGCCTCCAGCTCTGCCTGCAGATAATTGTCCGGAGAGAATGCAAATCCCTTGGCGGCTTTTCGGGCGGCATACAGCTTGATCAACTCTCGGGCAATGTCCTTTACCTTTTGTTTGGTTCTTTGCTTCAGTTGCTTCCACTGGTCAGACCCTAGTTTATGAAGGGTGGGTTCTGTTCCTTCCTGGCCTACGTATTTGCTGATCTTGTGCAGCGAGTGAATGCTGACGTAAAGGATGTCGTGGTTTTTGTAGATCAGGCGCACGGCTTCCTGCATCTGCCCGTTTACGTTGATCTTTTCCAGGCCTGCAAATCGGCCGATGCCGTGATCCAGGTGGGATACATAATCCCCCGGCTGAAGTTCTTTGAGGATTCTCAACGAACTGGCCTGGTCGCTGGTGACCTGCTTCCTGGATTTGAGTGCGTGAAATCGCGAAAAGATCTGGTGGTCCGTAAAACAGGCCAGCTTCAGGTCCTCATCGATGAATCCCTCCCTCAGGGATACGAGGAGCGGGGTGAACTGGATGTCTGCCTTGAGGTCTTCGAAGATCCTGTAAAAGCGCTCGATCTGTTGCGTTGTATTGGTGCACAGCAAGGTGTTGTAATGCGCCTCGTTGAGCTTCTTGATGTGCTCGATCAGCAAGTTAAAATTCTTGTTGATGCTGGGCTGCGGCTTGCAATGGGCCTCCAGTTCTGTCAGGGGTTCAGCGCCTGCAGGCTTCAGGTGGTAGTATATTTTTCTGAAGGAGGAAAGCTCTTCGATCAGTTGGGATGGATAGACAAACGCCCTTTCACGGATGAGAGCGGTTTTGTGTTCCTCATCGTAGTGTTCCATCTTTTCAGCATAGCGTTCTGCCGCATCAAAGCACTCCTGGATCTGATCGATCAGAGACTCTTCATCCTTGATGAAGACCATGACCTCTTCGTCGATCAGCGCACTGATCGTGAATTTCTCAATATTGTCAAAATCGGTGTTGACATTGGGTACGATGGAAAACTTACCAATGTTTTTTAACGAGAGCTGGCTGTTGGTATCGAAGCTGCGGATACTTTCTATTTGCACGTCCACCAGTTCGATGCGGTAAGGGTGCTCACCGGAATAGGAAAATATATCGAGGATTCCGCCTCGGATGGAGAATTGTCCTGGCTCATAGACAAAATCGACCCTCGTAAATCCATAATTAACCAGTTGCGTGATGATGTGATCCGGATCGATCTCCTGCCCCTTTACAAATTCGAGTTTCTTCTCCTGAAACTCCTCGGGGGCGGCCACTTTTTCAAACAGGGCCTGAGGGTAGCTGACCGTGATCCAGGGACCCGGCTTGTTGATCCTTGCAATGGCATCGATCCTTTGCTGAATCTGAAAAGGATCTGTCTGGTCGAACTGCCCGACCTTTTTAAAGGAATCAGGAAAGAAGTTCAGTTCCTGTTCCTGGCAAAACGCAGATAGGTCATCGGTGAGGTAACTGGCTTCCTCCTTGGTAGGCACGATCACCAGGATCCTGCTTTGGAATCTTCTCATGAGGGAGACAAAAAGAAGGCTGTCTCTGGATCCCGATAGACCCCGGAGCCAAATCCTCTTGTCCTTTTTTTTCCATGACTGGAATAGCTTGTCGGCCAGAGGGTCTTTTGAAAAATATTCAGCCAGTGGCTGCCTGTCTGTGACCATACTCGATTGTGGGAGCGTGGTCTCTTCCTGTTTTCTTTAGGAGGGGACCAGTCCGGATTTTACCATTTGCCTGTACTCCCGGAAAGTGATCATCCTTTTTTGGTTCTCATCCCATAGTTTGTGAGAGGCGAGTTTCAGACTTTCCCAAAAACCAAGCTCGGTGGTGTATTTGTTAAACCAGGGAATGGACTTGACGCAATCCTTCAGATGATAATTCGGGATGGCAGGATTCAAATGGTGTATGTGG
>CAYXKO010000527.1:0-2025 GCA_964465435.1 uncultured Saprospiraceae bacterium
GGCGGGTTTTGACCCTTCCCGGATCATCTACACGCCAAACTGCGTGGGTGTGGACGAGATCGAAATGGCCATGAAACTGGGTGTGCAGATCAACATCGACCACATAGAGACCCTCGAGTACATCGGACACCATCACCCCGATGCCAAAATCTGCATCCGCATCAATCCGCACGTCATGGCAGGAGGCAATGAAAACATCAGCGTCGGCCACATCGACAGCAAATTCGGGATCTCCATCTACCAGATGCCTCTGGTGGAACGCCTCGTAAAAACCCTGAAACTGCGCATCAACGGACTGCACATGCACACCGGCTCGGATATCCTGGATGCGGGCGTGTTTAGCCTGGCCTCTGACATACTCTTTGACGTCGCCAGAAAATTTCCGGACCTGGAGTTCCTGGATTTTGGCAGCGGCCTCAAGGTGCCTTACAAGGAGGACGACGTGTTTACCGACATCGAGGAGCTGGGCGAGATCCTGTCCAAAAAATTCAACGACTTCTGCAAGGAATACGGCCGTAAACTCAGTCTGTTTTTTGAACCCGGAAAATTCCTGGTTTCGGAAAGCGGTTTGTTCCTGGTGAAGACAAACGTGATCAAGCAGACTCCCTCGACCGTGTTTGCCGGCGTGGACAGCGGCATGAACCACCTCATCCGGCCGATGCTGTACAATGCCTATCACCAGATCCTCAACATCAGCAATCCCGAGGGCAAGCCCCGGGTGTACAACGTCGTGGGCTACATCTGCGAGACCGACACCTTTGCCAGCAACCGGGTCCTGCACGAGATCCGTCCGGGCGACATCCTTTGCTTCAAGAATGCGGGAGCCTATTGCTATACCATGAGCTCCAACTACAACTCGCGCTTCCGCCCTGCCGAGGTCCTGATCCACGAAGGCAAGGACCTGCTCATCCGCAAACGCGAGACGATGGAGGATCTGCTGAGGAATCAGGTAGAGGTGATTTAAGGATTGAATCTGGTTTGGTTATTCGTCTTAAATTGCATGAGCCAGGAATTCCTGCGCTGAAGTAATTCAGTCTTATTGTGATTGAGTAATTGAATCAGGGGACGTTCATTTTTTTGAACCCACAAGCTGAATCATCTGCTCCAATTCCACTTCAAAACTTTTCGGATTGAATCCGTGGATACAAGACAAAACCTTCTTCTTTTTTTTATCAAAGAGGATGGTCACAGGAGCACCATATCCGTTCATAAAACCAAGGTCCTCTCCAGCCTGAGTGTAGTACAGATCAAAGTCAAGATGAAACAAGTCCCTGTATTTTTTCAATTTCCCGGCATTGCCAAAATAGTAATGGATGCCGGTTGTATGAATGTCCTTCTTCTTTAGCTGATCCTGCATCGAATTGAGGTAATTCATTTCGCGGATACAGGGAGCACATCCGGTAAACCAAAAGATCAAAAGCTGATACCTGCCCGGCAATTTTTTCAAATAACTGACCTGATTTTCCGAATTCGTCAGCCTTAGGTTGGCATTAAATGCAGTAGCAATATCCTTGCGTTGCATTGCCTGAGACTGGTCAGTATTTTGAGCTTCAGAATTTTTTGAAAGAGACTCCATCGCATCAAAACACATGGCTTCAAAATACTCCACGGATATGGGATGATAATCTGAAAACCACTGCCTCAGGATCTGGGGCGAATGAGGCAGATGCAAAATCTCTTCGACAGATCCGACCAGACTGTCTTTTAAGGAAATGGCAAATCGCCTGGTCAAAAGGATGGTATCGGGTTCAGGTGTCGAAAGCTTCACAGTATTGGGAATTCGGTAAGTATGTGTCAGATAGGCCGAATCTCCGACATCGTTGAGCTCCATAGCCATGGAATCCACTGTCCCCTTGTCAGCCGATTTAAAAAGATCCCCCTTGAGAAAAAACAGATTAGCTCCTGAGGTCCATTTGATTTTTCCCTTTTTCAAACCTTCAAATGGGGAGCTAAGGTATTTGTTGTGGTAATCCTTCATGTTGAATGCATTCAGCAAAAGACCGTTGTGCAGGGCCAGTACCGCGG
>CAYXKO010000528.1:0-2019 GCA_964465435.1 uncultured Saprospiraceae bacterium
CACCTCCATGCGCTTACGCCGTGCCCCCAATTTATTGGCGGGCGTTCTTTCGCTTCTCGTGCTGTCGCACTCGACCACTCCTAAAGTCGTGGATCGCTCAATCACTGCGGAGCCCTAGGCCGCATTGAAATGCCTGAAAACCATTATTCTTGCTGGGATTTTAATTTAGATAATGAGGAATATTAATAGCCTTTTCGTCAGCGGCCCAAGAAGGACAGATTTTGGAAACAGCGCCTTATATTGTCGCTCCTTTAACTGAAATTGATATGAAACACCCTTCAAACAAACCATCCCATTGAAACGAAATTATGGAGCGGCAATATACAGCGCCCAAAATCTGTCCCAACAGAGAACATAGCCAAATGAACCAAATAAGGATCAACCTTGCCAAATAAGAAGCCGCCTTAGAAAAGGCTGCGTTTTTGCCCACTTTTTGCGCGACAAAAAGTGGGAAAGTTAATTTTTAAAATTTATTTTGGACAGATGTGACTTGGATCTCAATACTATCAACTTCCAAATTTTTCCCAAAACACTGTAATTCTCCGAGCCAAGGGTACATCATAACATATTCCGAATAATTATAACAAATCCCCTATTTTTGAAGTATAATTTTCTTGTTTGAATTTAACCTGAATCAAGCCATGACAGTAAATAAAAATAAGACCTTATCTGCAAAAAGCTCTGCGGAGCTCATCGATGTTTTAAAATCCCGCTTTGACAAAAACGCAGATCGCCATCCCGGAATAAACTGGAAAGAGGTACTGGCGAAATTACAGGAGAATCCTCAAAAGCTGGCTTCGCTTTACGCAATGGAGCAAACCGGGGGTGAACCGGATTTAATTGGAAAGGAACCCGTTTCAGGAGCACTTATTTTCTGTGATTGCTCCCAGGAAAGCCCCAAAGGCCGGCGTTCCGTCTGTTATGACCCTGAAGCCCTCCAGTCCAGAAAGGAAAACAAGCCCGCGCACAGCGCCGCAGGCATGGCTGCTGAAATGGGCATAGAATTGCTCAATGAGGAAGAATACTTCGCATTACAAAAGCTGGGGCCCTTTGATCTGAAAACCTCAAGCTGGCTAAAAACCACTCCGGAACTTCGCAAACAGGGAGGTGCCATTTTTGGTGATCACCGCTATGGCAGGACCTTCATCTACCACAACGGAGCGGAATCCTACTATGCTGCAAGGGGATTCCGCGGATTGCTAAGGATTTGAAACCTATTGAACTACCTACATGTGGAGGCGTTTTGATGGATTCCACAACCCAATAGCCTGTGAAAAAAACAATGACAGAAACCATGATCTTTCCGCCCGCCCTTTGGTTTGGCCTTGCTGCTAACCGGGAGGTGTTAATCGAGGCTCATGAACATTACCAGAAGCGAAGTTTTCGGAATCGGTATGTCCTGTATTCAGCCCGGGGCGCGGTCCCGATGAGTATTCCGCTTAGCGCCGGAAAAAATGAGTCCATGCCCATCCGATCGGTACGGATCAGCAGGGATGCTCCCTGGCAGCGGGAACACAAAAGGACGCTGCAAACCCTATATGGAAGAAGTCCTTTCTACATTTATTACGCCGACGAGCTGTCAGCGCTCCTGGATTCGCAAACAGAGTTCCTATTTGACTTCAACTCTGAAATCATTCATTGGATCCTGCAAAAACTGAATCTCAACATCCTTGTAAAGCAGACAGAATCTTACGATCAACATACTAATCCGGACAGATGGGACCTCAGATCCCGACTTAATCCGCGCAAACTGGGAATGGCAGCTTTTCCTCCCATGCCGGGACTGCCCGTTCGAAGTGCTGACATCAGCATCCTGGACCTTCTTTTCCAGATGGGACCCGAGGCCGGGCTCTGGCTTTTGCAGCAAAAGAAGGAGCATTGGGAAGCGCTTGTGGCGCGCAGTCTGTAACTTTGCAGCATGCAAACAACTCGATGGTTACTCTCAGCATTGCTGCTCACCCTGGTCTTTTCCTGTACCCAAAACAGTCCCGTTGAGGTCCGCCGACCCGACCCGCACAG
>CAYXKO010000529.1:0-2013 GCA_964465435.1 uncultured Saprospiraceae bacterium
AAAAGGCAGATTCATTCAGCCTGAGGGGCTTGTGAAAAAAACTCAAAATGATTCCCATTACAGGTATACTCAGGGTATGAAAATCCCTTCCTGACGCCTCATAACTCCACAAACCCAAAGCCACCAGCAGGAAGGCCAGTGCCAGGTTTATCCTGAAAGCTTCAATCCTCATGTATCGTTCCTTAATCTGGGTTATTCAAAAATTTCATCCTCTTCTGACTTTGTCCCACCCGGCAAAATTGAATGATCCATATTTAAGGATTTCATCATTTCCTTAAATTTTGCACAGTTTAGTTCAATATCCATTTCCCCTTTCGGTATCTGGAATTGCACATCAGGTTTAAAATCGCTCTCCGGGGAGTCCAGAAGCTTGTTAATGTATTTTACAAAGAAGGGCCTAGCCATTACCGAACCCTGCCCGGTACTCATCGTCAGGAACCTTATCCAGGGATCTTCACCCCCTACCCAGGTGCCAACGACCAGATTGGGCGTTACGCCCATATACCAGCCGTCCACGTAGTTGTTGGTTGTGCCGGTTTTACCTCCTGCAGGAACCTTAAGAAAGGACACCCCGCCTGATTTGATCAATAGATCCACCATGACGTAATTGTATTCAGGCGCAAGGGCAACATTCCTGTAGGGTGTATTTCTATAAATCACCTTGCCGTCCTTGTCCTCTATTCGCGATACAAAGTAAGGTTTAACAAATTCGCCATTGTTGGCAAAGGTGGTATACGCACCTGTCATTTCGTATACGGACAAATCCGCTGAACCCAGGGCGATGGATGGAAATTTAGGGATCAGATACCCACCATCCTTCCTTTTTGCGGAGCTGTCTATTCCCATATTGTGCAACAGACTTCTAATCGGATTCACACTTCCGAGGAGCATGACCAATTTGACACTGATCGAATTCTTTGAGTAGGCAAGAGCCTGGTACAGGTTATAGTACCCTCCGGTAAAAGACTCTTCGGCATTACCGGGAGACCAGGATTCAGGAAGTCCAAAGTTGGGATCATTGGCAGGGATGGTATATTGAATATCCTGAAACTCATTGCATGGGCTTATTTTTTGCATCGCGATGGCTGTCGCATACACAAATGGCTTGAATGTGGACCCCACCTGCCTTCTGGAATTTACGTGATCGTATTTGAAGTACTTGAAGTTTGTCCCTCCCACCCATGATTTTATTTCGCCGGAATGAGGGTCAACTGCCATTGACCCAATCTGCATGTGTTTCCTGTGAAATTTTATGGAATCAAGGGGTGACATCTTCACCTCTTTTTCTCCCTGGGTCTCATAATCATAGACCTTCATGGCCACAGGAGTGGTCATCTGTTCCTTCATTTCCTTTTCGAAACCAGTCCAAAGTTTTTCTATGACGGGCCACTGACTACTTTTTAAGATAGCCTTGCTGTAATCATACTGCACTTTGGTGATTTGCTTTTTATCCAGCTCAGATTTAAGAAAGCCGGGCTTTTTCCTTTCGTTGATCAGGCGCTGTATGGTTCTGTCTGTAACCTCCACTTTACCAATCTCGCCTGCCAGCTCTTCCAAAATCTTCCCGTAATATTTGTTCCAGACGGTAAAGTACCTGTCGGTTTCCCTTACCAATTGATTCAGGGCTTCCTTCCTGATCTTCTTCACGTTTTCATCTGCGTCGTATTCCCAGGGATCCTGCTTCGTCCAAACGTTGAAATATGACTTTTGAATGGATATCATATGCTCCCGAGCAGCCTGTTCAGCCAATTGCTGATATACCGGGTCAATTGTCACATAAACTTTAAGACCATCCTGATAGATGTTATAGTTTTCGCCATTGGATTTTTTCACGTCTCCCTTTTCGAACAGATCTTTCAGCCATTTCCCCAGTTCAGCCCGGAAATGAGGAGCAAGGCCATCCGCGTGTGTCTCCCGTTTAAACTGGGAAACGTCCAAAGGCATTTTCAGCATCGCCTGAAATTCCTTTTTTTCAATATGACTTTCTCGGTAGGTCACTGTACGACCTCTATT
>CAYXKO010000530.1:0-2001 GCA_964465435.1 uncultured Saprospiraceae bacterium
CATTGACAAAGCCGCCATTCTCGAGTACCCATCCGGATGCTGATTTAAAGGCAACCAGAATGTCCCCTTTCTGATTGGTCAGTTTTTCAAGACCCAGGCAGTATGCATGCCCCTTTCTGTCGGAAATTCCAAGGATCATTTCTCCCAACCGGTTAAAGTCGAGATCGGTCAGCCATTGTGACACACCCTTAAAATCTCCCTGGGTGGCAGGCCAATATGCTCTCATGAAATCACTGGACAAAATCAAGTTGAATACCCTGGTAGTCAGGTTTAGCTCATAGACGTGAAAAGCACAATCCGCTGGATTCTGACTGGTACCTGCCGTGCAGGTCACACCTATATATAACTGTCCGTCGTGGTATTTTACAGCTGAGACAGCATAATCACCCCCTTTGCAACCCGGATTCGGGATCTTGATCTCCATCACATTGGATGAGGAAGGGTTTTGGGTGGGAACAATGACCACCGACTTGTTGAAAAGATTGGTAACAAAAAGGAATTTGTCATCGTATGAAATGTCCATATTCCCCAAGCCGACTTTTCCCACGAGGTCTCCATAACGACAATCAGAAACGGGCAGTCCCTGTGTGGAACCGGTATTAATTCCGAAATCGTTCAAATTTACAAATGGACTGACGGTGCTGGTTTTCCTGTCGAGAATATATATGCCACCTGTTCCGAGAGGACCCAGTACCGCACCATATTTTACAAATGAGGAAGCATACAGTTTTTGATAAGTCCGGTTGTAGGCCAAACCGTAAACAGCTCCTGTCTGATGCTTTTTGGCAAGTGGAGTTGTCGGCGACTGCGAATTGAAATTCTGCTCCAGTCCAATGATGGTCTGAGCGGAAGCGTTGATGGAAAGATCCACACCGCCTGCAAAATTAGCCACCGCGATTCTGGGATTGGGTTCAAGTGAGATATCTCCGGGTTTGAAAAAACCGAAGTGCGCACCACAAGCCGGTGAAGCGACAAAACGGACATCTCCCTTTTGATCAGCTCCCATCAGGGTATGCTCATAGTAATCTGGCTTGATGATCTCAATGGAATACCGCTGCCCATCCACCAGGCCGCTCAGCGTGTAGTTTCCACTTAAATCGCTCAGGGCGCTGGACACCAGTTTGTTTCCTGCGTCAAATGCATTGACCTGGACAAAAGCTATGCCCTGGTCATCAGAATCTCTGACTCCGTCATAATCTTTGTCCATGAATATGATTCCGGTTACCTTGCCAGGCAACTCCGTACACTGCCCGGAAAGGCCGGACGAAATACCGGTCCACAAAAAAAGCAGAGCAAAAGACAGAAAAGAATTTGGGAAACCGAATCGGAGATTCAAATTTCCAAGTGAGTGTGTGTTGATACGTTTCCTCATTATAACGCAAGTTAAATTGATGTATAAGCTGAATGCGGGTTGGCAAAATGATGCCTGATCGCAGCCAATACGTCTTGCGCTAAAGAGAATGCACTAAATTCGGGAATGGACTATCACTAATCCACGGGGCAAACATATGACAATAAATACTAATATTCAAAGAAAATATATAAAAAATTTTTATATGTTTTGACTTAAAATAGAGAGACCGGCCTTTGCCGGTCTCTCAGAAGTGTCAATAACGGTTTGATTTGAAATCTTAAATAACTGATTTTCAGTAAATTTAATTAATTATTTACGATCATTTTGCGGATCTGTGACTCTCCCGGTCCTTCCAGTCGGTACAGATACATGCCCGCTCCGCTGAGTTCATCGCGGTCGATCTCCAGCTGGTTATCCCCCTTCTGGACATTCACAAACCTGCGAATCACGACTTTGCCGGTGGCATCCATCACGGTAAACATCCCTTGAAATGCCTGGCTTGACTGTACCCCGATCTGCGTTTTTCCAGTAAATGGATTGGGTTGGTTTTGACCCAATTCAAATCCCGGACGCACATCCTGGCTTTGTCCTTCGATCCTGAACTTCAGGCCGACCACCTCATTCTGGGCAAGATAAGCCTCATTGGC
>CAYXKO010000531.1:0-1982 GCA_964465435.1 uncultured Saprospiraceae bacterium
ATCTGCTTGGCAATCTGACCGATTACCTGGACGGCGAGCTGCAAAAAGATTTATGTTATGAAATTGAACGACACCTGGCGGAATGTGAGAATTGCCGGGTGGTAGTCGACACAACCCGGAGAACAGTTGAAATCGTCCATGATGCCTGTGGTGAGGATGTTATTCCAGGCGAGGTGAAAAGCCGATTGTTTGCCTGCCTTCACCTTCCCATTCCAGAGCATCGGGATCTAACCGGGAATTTGTAATGGAGCATGATCTACTATTCTTGCAGCAATCTGAGGATGGTCTGCAAAATAACGGGCAGAAGACGGATGAAAGGATTTCGCCTCGAGCCTTATTTTTAGCAGGTGAAATTTGCCCGTTTTGCGGCCAGGGGCGATTGGATTATGACGGGATGCTTAATTTGATTTGTCCTGCCTGTGGAAAAATGGAAACAGGCGGATGCACCTGATAGAACCATGCCACCTCGTTGAGGTGAAAAAACAAGGAGATAAGATGGAAAAAATACTCAGTCCGGATATTGAAAAACAGGTAACCGAAATTTTTTCTGGTTTGAAGGAGCCAGTTGCGGTCATTTTCTTTGGCACACGGGATGAGAAATGTGAGTACTGCGGAGCGATTCAGCAATTACTTTCAGAGGTGACAGCTCTTTCTCCTTTGCTCTCGTTGGAAATTTATGATATTGATCAAAATGCTGATATTGCAGCCCGGTTCCGGGTGGAACGCGCCCCGAGTTTTGTGCTGGCAATAAAAAACGGCAGCCTGGTAGAAGATTCCGGGGTTATATTTGCGGGTATTCCAGCACAGTACGAATTTTCTTCCCTGATCCAGGGGCTCCTGATGGTCAGCCAACGGGATTCAGGTCTGACACCGGCTACCAGGCAATTTTTGGCAGGTTTGGAAAAACCTGTTCATCTCCAGGTATTTGTAACCCCTACCTGACCATATTGCCCGCGGGCAGTGGAGCTCGCTCATAGAATGGCTTTTGAAAGCCGAATGGTCAAGGCAGAGGCGATCGAAGCCATGGAGTTTCAGGAGCTTGCGATTGAGTTTGGCGTTTCCGGAGTCCCCCACACAGTGATCAATGCAGGAGCGGGAGAAATTGTTGGGGCTGCACCGGAAAATCGACTTGTTATGGAAATTTCTGAGGCGTTGAAAGGATAAGGGAGAGACAAAATGGAAGGGAAAGCAATCTGGAAAAGTGGATTAAGTTTTGATGGAAAGAGCGGAAGCGGTTACACAATGCCCATGGGTACTTCCGTAGAAAGCGGGGGGGCAGATGATGGTTTTCGGCCGATGGAATTACTGCTGGTGGGACTGGCTGGCTGCACAGGAATGGATGTCATCTCCATCCTGCAAAAGAAACGCCAGGCAGTGTCTAAATTTGAGGTTGAAGTCCATGGCGAACGTGCCAAGGATCACCCAAGAATATTTACAGATATCACCATTGAGTACATTGTGACTGGCAAGGCAATTGATCCAGAAGCAGTTGAACGGGCAGTGGAGCTCTCGGAGACAAAATATTGCTCGGCCAATGCCATGTTAAGTAAAACCGCCCGCATCGGACATAAAATCACCGTCCTTGAGGGATAGGGTTTTCCAATAAAGTAGAAACGACGAGCCGCACCTTTCTGGGGAGCGGCTCGTTTTGATTTGGGAAGAAATTATTGGTTAATCGGAGTTTTGGCATCAAAATCTGGCAGGAGAGTTTCAACATCCCGAATGCGGGGAATTCCAAAAGGAATGATCCCAACCAGGACGGTTAACAGACCCGTGATGGAAATCAGAAGGCTCATACCTGACCCCTGACCTGACCCGAAAATTCCGGCAAAAGCGGTGTTGAGCAAACTGCCAGTTCTTTGCATGCCCGGTTCAAATATGTTGTCCGCCAGGAGACCGGCAATCAGCATGGCGAGAGGGCCAGAAATTTGGGCGATCATCCGGCGGACAGAGAAAACCCTGCCCTGTACATCGGGAGGCAC
>CAYXKO010000532.1:0-1977 GCA_964465435.1 uncultured Saprospiraceae bacterium
TATCAATTACAAATTTTGAGATTATTCTGACCTCAGAGCGTCTATAGATGTTTTCAGGCGGATTCCTTTTAGTGCCGGAACCGTACCTGTTTGCAAAAGAAAGGATCCTGATGGCTTCTTGCCTTTTTTATCGCGGATGGTGAGCCTGATCAGCTCTGTGCTCCATTTACGCACACTTCTTTTCACTACTGCTTGGGAACCCTTGCTATCGGTAGCAAAACTTTCATCATAAACCGATTTGGCACCAGCATCCACCCAGGCAATGATCTTTTTGCCGGGGACAAATACAGTGGTGCTGTCGTCATACAATGCATACTCCAGTAAAAGGTCGGGATCAATGTTACGGGTCTGATCGTACTCCTTATTTTCAAAATACGGGGTCACCACATCTCCTGGAAAAGCCTGATAATAGGAGGGGGCAGGGGCAATCAGTCGTATTCCCAGTTCGGTAACATCGCCGGGCATTAACATATAAAACTGCAGCTCCCTGGCATTGGCGGAGGAGGTGACCGGCATACCGTCAAATAGCGAGAACATATTTTCATAAGGAAGCACTTCCACTCCTGAGCCATTGGCAGCTTGTGAAGTCTCCGAAAGGAAAGGATTCAGGCGTTGGGCCATAACACCTGTGCCATGGCTCAGCAGCAATACAATCAGCAGGCCTTTCAGCAGTGGTAGGTCCGATTTATGAGTGATTTTCATGCGTTTCATTGGTTAGCATCCTTCCGGTTGCTCCGTTGGCCGGAGGAGGAAGGAAAAACAAAATAAAGACCGAAATAAAAGGAAGGATCCAGCCAGTGAAAAACCAAAACCAAAAACTGCGTCCCCTGCTCCTGGCAAAAAAGCCCGAAATCAGTGGCGGCATCAGCACAATTGAGGAAATGAGCAGTAATATTATTTCGGGCATGGGAAGGAATGTCAGGGCAAAGATAGGAAGAAGAAAATTTGGGAGGAGATTTACTTTTAATCTGTCGGTAAAGAAAAAATCACTCCATTTTTTAAATATTTTATCATGCAGCTGATTCTGTTTGTCTGCCATCAGTTAACGACTTTTAAATTTTGAAGTGGTTTTTGTGGAAATTCTCTCAGATCCATGTGCTCCAGTGCCAGGGCTATTATATCCAGATCCATCCGGAACTGGTCATAATTGACAAAATCCAGGTAGTGGATGAAAATATTTTCAGCCTTATACTGTTTCTCGCAGATCACAATTTGATGAGTGTTTTGTGGATTATTGACCTAGCAAATGAGGGTAAAGCCGAGGTTAAATCTTGGCTGTTTGCTCTTAATCTTGAAAATGCTGATTGCCCGTAGGTATTCCTTCCAGGTTTTCTTTTTCCTGGGATCCCAGATACCCAGCTCATTGCTTTTCACTCCAAATTCCCAGGTTCCAATTAATGCCCCTTGCTGGAGCTCATCGAGAAAGGTGTGAATGATTTTGGGCTCCTGAACTATGATTTCCTTTTGCTGGGCATTCATGTACAAAAAATGTATGCTGCAAACATCAAAAATGTATATCTTAGGCGGAAATTATTGGTAAGAAGTTAAAAAAAATGTAAATATGGACGCTTTGGCAAAAAAAGAGAATCATATTACGATCTGGGATTTTTGCAGAATGAACAAAATTGAAAGGGAACAATTGATGTTTGTCATAGACATTAATGAATTGGTAGCCCTCAGAGATGTTTATGCTGCAAAGTGTGATTTTGAGCAATGCCTTAGTACACTATCAGCAATGAGTGAATATTTTGATGTTTTGAAATCTGCCACAGATCGAGTTCAGGCAAAAATTCGCTTTCCGAAAGAAATTACTATTATGAATTCTTTACAACATTCGTTTATCATTGAGTATGCTAGATCTTTTGGAAATAATAATAATCGAGCCAAGTTCAATCCAGATAAATTTGAAATTCTTCCTGATTGTAAGTTGAAAATACACCAATCCATTTTAAATTGTCGTAATAAATTCATTGCTCA
>CAYXKO010000533.1:0-1974 GCA_964465435.1 uncultured Saprospiraceae bacterium
CCTTCTGGTTTTTCTCCAGTACTTCGGAGGGGTGGTTGATGCGGCCCCAGCTGATGTCGGTGATATAAAGGAGTCCGTCCACGCCACCGAGGTCGAGGAATGCTCCGAAATCGGTGATGTTCTTGACGATACCTTCGAGTACCTGGCCTTTTTCGAGACCGGAGATGATCTGCTCGCGCTGCTCCTGCAGGTCTCCCTCGATGAGGGCCTTGTGGGATACGACGGCATTTTTGATCGTCTCGTTGATCTTCACGACCTTGAACTCCATGGTCTTGCCCACGTATGCATCGTAATCGACGATCGGCTTGATGTCGATCTGGGATCCGGGCAGGAAGGTCTCGAGACCGTTGCAGTCCACGATGAGACCGCCCTTGGTCTTGCTGATCACGCTACCCTTGATGATGGTACCGTTCTTATAGGAGTCGACGAGCGTTTCCCAGGCGCGCAGGAGCTTGGCCTTCTTACGAGACAGGACGAGGTGTCCTTTTTCGTCCTCGGTGCGCTCTACGTAGATCTCGATGGTTTCTCCGGGTTTGACCTCCATGTCCCTGAATTCAGAGAGTGGGATCACCCCGTCTGACTTGTAGCGGATGTCAAAGATGACATCGTTTCCGGCTACGCCTGCGACGCGACCCTGCAGCACCTGTCCATCGGTGATGGAGCTGAAGGTGGAGTCGTAGTCGTTGAGGTATTTCTTTTCTTCCTCGGGAGCATACTGCACCGCATTCTTGTTTGATACACTCCAGTCAAACTCGTCGTGAGGGCCGGAATAATCATCGGCTTCCACGAGTTCTTCCAGGGCAACCTCTTCTTCCAGAAACTCCTGCACCTTGGGACCACGGTGGTCCATGGGGGTCGGGTTGTCCAGGGATTCCTGGATTTCCTCGGGTCCTGGTGTCTGGTCTTCTTCCTGGATCAAATCTTTTTCGTCCAACATTTTGGCAATTTTTAGTGATGAAATAATTTTAGCGGCGCAAAGATAAGACCTTTTGGAATAATGGAATGCAGAAATCCCTGAATTTCAAAGAAAAAAGAGCCTGTTTTTGAAAAAGCCGGTCCTGCCCGCCCCCCTGCTCCGCAATTTCCGCAAGGCTCCGGAGGCATTAAATTTAGGCTCAGGGGATTTTATATGAGGAAAAGTAATATTTGAAGGCTATAACGATGGCTGATGGCTATTGGCTATTGGCTATTAGCTTTTGGCTTACAGCCTGATCCTCCCCTGAGATCGTATCTTCAAACCCTTGCATCGAAAGAGGTGCAATGAAGTCTGGCCCGAAAACGTTAAAACGGAAAATACCCGCAATCCATGAAATACCAATTGCAAAGCCTGTGTACGCTCCTGGCGCTGACGATCGCCCTGACATCCTGTAACAGCGACAAGAGCCAGAGATCTGCCATGTCCGGCGCCTATGATGTGCGCGTAAGCCTGGGCGAAGTGCCGAGGCAGAAAATAGAAGGCTCCCTGGACAGCGCAAAACAGGAAATGAAGGCCGCCCGCCGGGAGATGGAGGAGGAGTTTGCCAGGGCAGGGCAAGAGATCCGCAAGTCCCTGGATTCTTCAGGGATCAGCATCGAATTCGGCAGCGGGGATTCTTCCGGCGAAAACAGTTTGGCCGAAGGATTCAGCAGCCTGTTTGAGGGCATAGCCAAACTGGGCGAGGGCATCGGCAAGCTCGGCGCAGGCCTGGGCCGCGCCATTGCGGAAAACCTGAAATTCCGCATGGACCTGAAGGAGGATGGCAGCCTGAGCTATGGCAGGGAGGGCGGCCTGGTCAAGATCAACTTCAACGAGAATCAGGGCCACTGGAAGGTGGAACAGGGCCGGTTTTTGATGTACGGAAAGGACGACTCCACCTGGTTTGACATCAAGCCCACAGAAAAAGGATACGAACTGGTCAACCCCGAAGTCACCCTGCACCTGGAAAGGATTGAAGAAAAGTAGTGACTGAACGAGCCCTGCCTTTGGCAAATAGC
>CAYXKO010000534.1:0-1971 GCA_964465435.1 uncultured Saprospiraceae bacterium
CGACCTGCTCCTTTTCTTCATAGAAAGGGATGAGCTGGATATTCACGACATTCCCATTGCCAAGATCACCGGCGATTTTCTGGAGTACATCCGCCACATTGAGTCGCTCAACCTCGATCTGGCCAGCGAGTTCATCCTGGTGGCTGCCACCCTGATCCGCATCAAGGCCAAAATGCTCATTCCCCGAAAAGAACTCGATGAAAACAATGTCGAGATCGACCCCCGCAGGGAACTCGTCCAGAAATTGCTGGAGTACAAGGCGGTCAAGGAGGTGATCAGCGAACTTTCCCAGTACGAGGACGAACAGGCTTTGAAAATGCCCAGGGGCAACCTGCAGACGGAGTTCGAACATCTGTCCCAGAAAGCCCTGATCGATGCCGAATGGGAGACGCTCAGCCTCTACAACCTGCTCAAGGTATTCCAAAAGGTGATGGACCGCTACAACAAGCCCACGGCGGTCGTCCACCAGATCTTCGATTACGAATACCAGATCTCGGACCAGCAGTCGCGCATTGTAAGTATCCTGAAATCAAAGAAGCGCGTGGATTTTTACGAGGTCTTTGAGGCCTGTGAAAATCGCATTCACGCCATAGTGACCTTCCTCGCCATGCTCGAGATGGTCAACCTGCAGCAACTGGTCATCATCAAGGGGGATGGGGTAAATCAGTTTTGGGTAGAGGAGGCGCCAGAGGAGGAGCCCGAAGAATCTGCTCAGGACGAAGATCCCAACCAGGATCTGTAATGGCCGATCGTCTTTTCGGCTAATTCCTCCCTTAGTTTCCATTGGATGGCGGGAGCGTGGTCTTTTTCCTCCAGTTTTCGGATCTTGGTAAAAATTCTCAGGTTTTCGGCGTAGGAGACCTGACTGAAGCTTCTTCGCAGCAGGGGCAGCACCTCCTTGAAGTCCTCTTCGCCCAGATCGGCGACCCATACATCCAGGATGCGGATCAGCTCCTCCCGGATCAGATAAAATGCACTGGAACCAATCAGGAATCCTTCTATCCAGCGGGCTGCAGGGATGGCCCCGGCTGCAGGATCGCATTCCAGACGCAGGCTGTTGCCCAGCTCCTCTTCGCTGATCCAGCCCTCGTCGATGGCCACAAAAGAGGCCCTTCCCCTTAGGATGGGATGAGTGGCAGGGTCCGTGCGAAACCTGAGTACCTGGTCCTTCCACCCCGCTTTCAGTTCCTCGTCCTGAAAATGATAGAAATAACTGTTGATGAGGGCAAAGACCTGCACCATCTTCTGGGCTTTCTCTACCTGAATGCCGCCACATTGACCACCGAAATTGTAAACAAGTCTGGGCAGGATCAGGCTGATCAGATTTTGACAATGGCTCGTGCTGAATCCATGCAGATTGCCATAACTCAGGCCAGAGATCAGAGGTCTCAGGAGCAAGGCCAATCGTTCGGTCTCCTCCACTTCCAGACATAGTTCCCGGATCTTTTGTGCCAGGTCTTCAAATAGCTGGTCCATGCCCGCCTTCAAGGCATGTTCGAGCAATTCTCCCAGCAAGGACATGTCCTCCGTGCGCCTGTCGAGTTTATCAGAGATCACCCTGAGGACCACCTCCTCGACCTGATTGCCCAGGGTAGCGGCGCGGATGAGCTGAACCTCCAGTTCGGGCGACCACCTGAACCTCCAGTGTTCGTGAAAATTGCCCTGGGCTGAAATGGTCAGGGGCACTTCATCGGCCCATTCCAGCTGAAGCAATCGGGATTGATGGATGAATCTGCTTTTTTCCAGGTGCTTGGATTTGCGTAGGTCCAGCTTGAGTACCTGGTCGGTCTCTTCCTCCCAATAGGGAAGCAGCCCCAGGTTTCTGAGTTGATTTTTAAAGGCGGTGACCATGGGTAACTCCGTCCGGTCCAGCGAAATTTTTCCAATTCGGGTACCCGTAAAGATCTTTCCGGCCAGAAGGTTGACCCGGATCGGGTCGCCCTGTCCCAGCGAAGAGATCAGGGCATCCCT